>JAQGJO010000162.1 GCA_028290595.1 Hyphomicrobiales bacterium
CCCTTCACTTCGCCGGTCAGCGGCAAATCGGCGCTGTAGGTCAGGTCCTTCAGCCGCAGCGCCAGCAGGATGTTGGTGGTGGAGACCTTGTCGGCGCGGATATCGACCGATCGCACGCCGTTGGCGGGAGGTCCGACCACGGCGCGAAGCGACCAGGCATGCGCGCCTTCTTCGCCGACGCTCAGCGCCACTCCGCCGCCGCTCGGCCGGCACAGGCTGAGGGTGATGTTTTCGAACGTCGTCTTGTTGCCGCGCTGCTGATCGTCGACGATCAGGACGCCGTTCTTCAAGCCGATCTCGTTGAGGTTTTGGCCGTCGAGCCCGGTCAGGCTCAGGCTGTCGAGCCAATCGAGGCCGGCGAGCAGTCCGGCCTGCGCGCTATCGGGAGCGGCGGCAGAGGGATTGCCGGGCGCAGCCGCGGCCCCGGGCGGACGCGGAAATGTCGGCGCAATCCCTGCATCCTTTTTCGAAGCGACACCGGTCGCCAGCGGTTTTGCGGTGTCGCCGGCCGAAACCGTGACGGTGCCGTCCGGCGTGATGCGGACGGCGAGTTCGGCATCCACCAGATTGAGGCTCTCGGCGCGCAGCCGCCCCATCAGCAGCGCGGTGCCTGAAAGCCTCACTTCGGCTTTCGGCGCGCTCGCGACGATGGCGCGGTCGCGGTCGCGGACGATGATATCGCGGATACGCACGGCAATGCGGATTCGACCCGCTCGCTCGATCTGGGTGCCGCCGACCTCGACGGTATTGCCGTGTCCGATATTTTCCTCGATCGCCGCGGCCAGCCAGGGCGTGGCCATGTCGAGATTGATCGGGCCGGCGCCGAGCCGCCACCACAGCCCGCCGAAGCAGGAGGCGAAGATCACCATCAACGCCGCGATCACGATCGCGAGGCGTTTGACCCAGCGTTCGCCCGCCGCCCAACGGCGGAAGCCGCCGAGCCGATCGCCGAGCCGGTGGAAACCGGAATTCGACTTCGACAACAGCCGACGCGCGCGATGGCCCGCCGCCTCGTCATGGTCCTGATCCCAACCGGCATCATCCCACTGCGAGAGCTCGACGTCAGCACGCGGATTCGGCGCTTTGGGCGACGTATTCCTTGCCATTGCCTCTCGGTGCCGGCGTTGACTGTAAGATTGATCACCGCCAAGGCGCCGTTCGTCGAGAGGTGACGAACGCTCCTGTGCCGGCATCGCTGCCAATCCTCGATTAATACTGTTACTCGTCATCGGGCCCCTGGGAGCACATTCAACGAGCGGACGGGTGGTGCCTCGAATTCTTTGTAATCATACTCCGGGGACATCAGATTTGCCCAGCAGCCGGCTCGACTCCCCTGTGCCAGGACAAGACCCGCAATATCCCAATGATTGATCCGCCGAAAGCGACGAAAGGAAGGCGTATGTCCAAGAAAACGCGCAAGAAATCCCCCAAAACCCCCGCCAGGAAGACGGCCCGCCCCCCATCCCAGGCATCGGCCAAAAAGCCGGCTGCGAAAACCGCGAAGGCTGCAGCGAAAAAATCCAGCAAGAGCGCCGCCAAACCGCCCGCCAAAACATCTGCGAAAGAATCGCACAAGGCCCCATCAAAACCGTTAAAATCCGACGGACCGGCGCCGGCTTTGGCCGAAGGCGTAAAGGCGCCGGCGTTCCGGCTGCCTCGCGACGGCGGCGACACCGTCGCGCTGGCGGATTTTTCGGGCAAAAAGCTGGTGCTGTTTTTCTATCCGCGCGCGGACACCCCGGGCTGCACCAAGGAGGCCATCGAATTCACCCGACTGGCCGGCGCCTTCGCCGAAGCCGGGACTGCCGTCCTCGGCGTTTCAGCCGACCCCTTAAGGGCGCAAGAAGCCTTTCGTGACAAGCATCAATTGTCGATTCCTCTTGTTTCGGATGAGAAGCACGAGATGCTCGATGACTATGGCGTCTGGGGCGAAAAATCGATGTATGGCAAGACCTTCCAGGGCGTTCTTCGTACGACGGTACTGATCGGCAAGGATGGCCGGATCGTCCGGATATGGCGTAACGTCAGGGTCGATGGCCACGCCGATGAGGTCCTTGCGGCGGCTCGAGCGGCCTAATTTGTCCGGCTCCATTCGCTAAAAATTAACCATGAGGAGGTCAGATTAGCGCGCTAATTGAGCCGTACGGATGTCGTTTCCGAGCGGCGCGGGACTGCCGAAGTCGTCCCGTTCTGGTCATTATTCCGAGTACCCCCAACATCATTCACATTAACACGGCCGGTCGCCGCCTCGCCGGCCGGCGCCGAACAATGCGCCGACGACGGCTCACGCGCAGGACGGCTACACCCTCGTCCATGCCGGCAAGCAAGTCCGGTTTGGCCCCATCGCGTTCTGGATCGTCATCGGCACAGTCACCGTGCTCGGCATGTGGTCGGCTGCCACCGCGACTTATTTCGCCTTTCGCGACGACGTGCTGACGCGGCTGATCGCCCGCCAGGCCGAAATGCAATACGCCTATGAAGACCGGATTGCCGAGCTGCGCGCCAAGGTCGACCGCACCACCAGCCGCCAATTGCTCGACCAGGAACAATTCGACCAGAAACTTGAGCAGGTGATGCGGCGCCAGACCACGCTGGAATCCCGGGCCACCGCGCTCGGCGCCATGCCGGACACTTCTGTCACGGGCTCGATCAGGACACCTTCGCGAGGCGCTGCTGCCACCGACGCTGCGCCCACGGGCACCCCAAAACCCTCGCCGATCAGCGACACCGTGATCTTCGTGGCGCCGCCGGATCGTGAAGCCCGGCTGGAATCGCGGGCGCCCGCAATGGCGGCTCCGCCACAAAACCAGTTCGCAAA
>JAQGJO010000166.1 GCA_028290595.1 Hyphomicrobiales bacterium
CCATCGGCTGCGAGGTCGTGCCGCTGGACTGCAAGCTCGACCACACCTTCCCGCGCTACAATCCCAACACCGAAGACATGAAGATGCTGCACGCCATGCGTGACGCGGTGCTGGTCAACAAGGCCGATGTGGGCTTGGGTTTCGACGGCGACGGCGACCGCTGCGGCGTGGTCGACAACGAGGGCGAGGAGATCTTTGCCGACAAGGTCGGCGTCATGCTGGCGCGTGATATGTCGTCGCTGCACAAGAACGCCACCTTCGTCGTCGACGTGAAATCGACCGGGCTTTTCCTCACCGATCCGGTGCTCAAGGCCAACGGCGTCAAGGCCGACTACTGGAAAACCGGACACTCCTACATCAAGCGCCGCGTCAACGAGCTCGGCGCGCTCGCCGGATTCGAGAAATCCGGACACTTCTTCTTCAACAAGCCGTTCGGCCGCGGCTATGACGACGGCATGATCTTCGGCATGGCGGTTTGCGACATGCTCGACCGCAATCCGGGAAAGACGATGGCCGACCTGCGCAAGGCGCTGCCCAAGACCTGGGGCTCGCCGACCATGGCGCCGCACTGCGCCGACGAGGTGAAGTACGGCATCGTCGATCAGGTGGTGAAGCACTTCGAGGCAATGAAGGCCAAGGGCGAGAAATTTGACGGCCAGCCGATCCGCGATCTGGTCACCGTCAACGGCGTGCGCGTCACGGTCGAGGACGGCACATGGGGCCTGGTGCGCGCTTCGTCGAACAAGCCGGAACTGGTCGTCGTGGTCGAAAGCCCGGCCTCGGAAGCCCGTATGCGTGAGATGTTCAAGTCGGTCGACGCTGTGCTGCGCACGCACCCCGAGGTCGGTGAATACAATCAGACGATTTGATCTGGACGCATGTTGCGCGGTCACCGAGGTGAGATATTTTTAGCACTTTTTAGTTGTAAAATATTATTTTTCAGCCGAGACTAACATAAGCTGAGATTACGCTATTTTCAAAGGCGAGTGGCGCCAGTGTAATTTGCGCTGGACGTGCTCAGGAATGGCCATGACACGAAACAGCTGGATCGGCATTGCGCTAGCGGTTGTCGCATTTGCCCTATTGATTTATTTTGCCGGCACAATTTGGTACGGAATAGTTCTAGTTGCGCAAGGCGCTTGGTGGCTTCTCAGCGCTCTCGGACATTTCATTTACGCAAGCACAGTACTTGTCCTGGTCATTCTTCAGATTATCGCCGGCTGGCTTATCGTTGCCCTAGCGGTCGTATCCGGGGTCTGGTGTGTAGCCATATTGGCGACCGTCTTAGCTCGACAAATTGCACGACAGTTGAGCGACATTACGAAACAGGTAAAGGACTTACACGTCAATTTCCGTGAAGAAACCCGCCGGAACGCCCGCGACGCGGCGTTCCTAGCCGTTGTCGGTACATTTTGCGGTCTAGTAGCCTACATGGCGACGGACGAATTTTTAGAGGAAATTTCGACCGTTCGTTTCTTTGCCGTTTGCGCAGTTGGCTTCGCCGCCGCAAAACTTTTTATGTTTTTCCCGTCCCGAATTGCCAAAATCGTAGGGGTATTTCTCACGGCAATGCTTGCCTCGGGGGCTGTCGCTTTTGTCATCGTTCATCATCACCTCATTGGCGATGCGCAAAATGGCTTCGCAGAGTTGCGTCGTGTAGTGCAAGATCCGCAGAATAGCCTGAAGCTGGTGCTCTTGGCCGTAATTGCCACGCTGTCTGCTCTGTCTATCTTGTACCCAATGACTTGGAGCGAATGGCGGCGTTTGCTCAACATGCATGGGGTAAATCAGGCAAGCAATTCGAGTGCCACGCGAGATGTTCACATCGGCTGATGCCGCGCTGGTCCGGTCAAAACCCGGCCATGACAAGATTGAACTATCCCCAAAACCGCCCCGTGCCGCCGATGATCACGACGATCAGGCCGAGCGGCAGATTGACCTGAATGATCTTGGCGATCAGCCCGATGTGGCCGGCCGCCGCCGGCCAGTCCTTGGCGTCCACCGCGCGCTTGAACTTTAGCCACGGCCCGTGGAACAGCCAGACGAACAGCAGCACCATGACGATCCCGAGCGACTGCATCAGATTGACGTAGAGCGGCGCGCCTTTGAAACCGCCGAATGCCGTCAGCATCAGCCAATAGCCGCTGCCGAGCAGCAGTAGGATCGACACCCAGACCCAGATGAAGAATTTTGCGAAGAAACCGCGCCACAGTTGCAGCCGTTGCGGCCCTTCGAGCGCGCCTGCGGCGGGCCGCAGGCAGAGATAGGCGGTAAACATGCCGCCGACCCAAACCACGGCGCCGAGGATGTGAAGGGCGAGGGCGAAGGTGGTGTCGAGCATGGGGACGTCCTTGAGTTGGGGCAGCTTTGAGACGCTAGCACGGTCGATAGGCGTTGCGGTACAAGCTGCCTATGCGCATTGCCATCCTCGGCGCCGGCCCTGCCGGGCTTTATCTCTCCTATCTGATCAAGCGGCGGCGGCCGGATGCCGACGTCGTCGTGATCGAGCAGAACCAGGCCGACGCCACCTTCGGCTTCGGCGTGGTGTTTTCCGACCGCGCGTTGGAATTCCTGC
>JAQGJO010000348.1 GCA_028290595.1 Hyphomicrobiales bacterium
TCTCATCGGCGTCGAGAACGGCAAAGACCATTTCGCCGCCATCGCAGCGCGCGAAACGACGCGGCGCAAGCTGCGGCTCATCCTCAAGAAGCTGTGGTACAAGTTTCGTGGGTTGAAGGCGAGCTGACGGAAGCTTTCAACGGAACCGCGCGAACCTTTCTCCCGTTCACGGGGGAAGGATGAGGGAGCCGTGAGCGACCATGACTGAATCCACCAAACACGTCACCTGCTGCATCGTCGGCGGCGGCCCGGCCGGCTTGGTGCTGGGCTATCTGCTGGCGCGCAGCGGCGTCAGTGTCGCCGTTCTGGAAAGGCATGGCGACTTCCTGCGCGACTTTCGCGGCGATACCATTCATCCTTCCACCCTGCAGGCCCTGGACGAACTTGGCCTCGTCGACGAACTGCTGCAATTGCCGCATGGAAAGGCGCAGCAGGTTGCAGGTGTCGTCAACGGCGAGCCCGTCGTCATGGCGGACTTCTCGCGCCTGAACACGAAATACAAATTCATCGCTTTCATGCCGCAATGGGATCTGTTGAATTTCCTGATGCGAAAGGCGCAACTGTTTCCATCGTTCCAGATGCTGATGAAGACCGAGGCAACCGATCTCATCACCGGCACGAACGGCATCGAAGGCGTGCGCGCGCACTCACCCGATGGCGACATCGAAATCCGTGCCGATCTCGTCGTCGCCTGCGATGGCCGCCATTCGCATATGCGTGGGGTTGCGGGATTCGAACCCGTAACGCTTGGCGCACCGATGGATGTGCTCTGGTTCAAGATCGGCCGCAAGCCGTCCGATGGCGACGAACCTCTGGGCCGCATGGCCGCGGGGCGCATTCTCGTCTCGATCAATCGCAATGATGTCTGGCAATGCGGCTATGTGATCGCCAAGGGCACATTCGACGAGATCCGCAAAGGCTCGCTTGAGGATTTCCGCGCTGCCATCGTGCGGATGGCGCCAAATTTCGCCGACCGCGTCCACGCCATCACTTCTTGGGACGATGTCAAACTGCTGACCGTTGCTGTCGACCGTCTGCCGCTCTGGCATCGGCCCGGCCTGTTGTGCATCGGCGATGCCGCGCACGCCATGTCGCCCATCGGCGGCATCGGCATAAATCTCGCCATTCAGGACGCCATCGCGGCAGCGAATCTACTGACCGATCATTTGCGTGGTCACAACCTCAGCGACAGCGACCTGGCGCAGGTGCAACGGCGGCGCGAATGGCCGGTGCGGATCACCCAATGGCTGCAGGTGACGATCCAGAACCGCATCATCGGGCCGGTACTCGCGTCGCGCGGCACATCGAGACCGCCATGGATCCTGCGCCACCTGCAAAATATCCCGCTGCTGCGTACCCTGCCGGCGCGCTTCGTCGCCATCGGCGTACGGCCGGAGCATGTGGAGACGAAGCAGATGCCGCCTGCGCGCTGACAGGCTGCGGCTTGACGCCCCCGTCCTTCGAGACGCGTCTTTCAGACGCTCCTCAGGATGAGGGCTTCTGTTAGCGTGTACAATTTTTCCAGTAGCCCTCATCCTGAGGAGTCTGCATAGCAGGCGTCTCGAAGGACGGGGGCGTCAGGCGCGATCCCGCAACAGTCGCCGGATGATCTTGCCCGTCGTCGTCATCGGCAGTTCCGTCTCGAACGCGATCTCGCGCGGGTATTCATGCGCCGACAGCCGCGTGCGCACGAAGCCCTGAATATCGCCCGCCAATTCGTCGGATGCGGAAAACCCCTCGCGCAGAACGATAAACACCTTGACGATCTCGCCGCGCAAGTCGTCCGGCTTGCCGATCGCCGCTGCATTCGCAACGGCGGGATGGCGCAGCAGGCAATCCTCGATTTCGCCCGGCCCGATGCGATAGCCGGCCGATGAGATGACGTCGTCGTCGCGGCCGATGAAATGGAAATAGCCGTCGGCGTCCGCATAGCCCTGGTCGCCGGTGATCATCCAGTCGCCGATGAATTTGGCCTGCGTCGCCTCCGGATTGTTCCAGTAACCCAGGAACATCACCGGGTCGGGCCGCAGCATGGCGATCTGTCCGTGTTCATCGGCTGCGCATTCGCTGCCGTCGTCGCGGATGATCGCGACCCGATGTCCCGGTATCGGAACGCCGATGGCGCCGCCGCGCGAGATGCCGATGCCGGCGCAGGAGCCGAGCACATAATTGCATTCGGTCTGGCCGTAGAATTCGTTGACGGTCATGCCGAGTTCTTGCCGGCTCCAGTCGTAGACCTCGGCGCCAAGCGCTTCACCGGCCGACGAAATGGTGCGCAGGTTGAGCGCGAAGCGTTTGCGCGGCTCGGCCACGGCGCGCAGCATGCGCAGTGCGGTGGGCGGAATGAAGGCGTTGCGGATTTCAGCGCGCGCCATCAGTTCGAACGCCGCCTCGCCATCGAAGCGATCGAATTTGCGCGCCACCACCGGCACGCCGAAATAAAGCGCCGGCAACATGACGTTGAACAGGCCGCCGGCCCAGGCCCAGTCCGCCGGCGTCCAGAGGCGATCGCCGGGCTGCGGCAGAAACTCGTGGGTGAACTGCACGCCGGGCAGATGGCCGAGCAGAACGCGATGTGCGTGCAGCGCGCCTTTCGGCGGCCCTGTCGTGCCCGACGTATAGACCATGACGGCTGGATCATCGGGCCCGCTGTCGAGGGCCTCGAACTGGACGCTCGCATCCGCCATCGCTTTGTAGACATCCACCGCATCGCCGTCAGCGCCGTCGGTCGAGACAACCGTCTCGAGCGTTGCGGGACGTTCGCCCTGCCGCAGCTTCACCAGTCCGGCGTCATTGGTGATGAGCGCCTTCACGCCCGCGTCCTTAAGCCTGTAGGCGATGGCGTCGACGCCGAACAGCGCCGCCAATGGCACGGCGATGGCGCCGAGCTTGTAGATGGCGATATGCGCAACCGCCACATCGCTCATCTGCGGCAGCAGGATCGCGACCCTGTCGCCAACCCCGACGCCGCGCCCGCGCAGGACATTCGCCAGCCGGTTGGAACGTTCGCGCAATGCGCCATAGGTGACCGGCGTCAGCCTGTCGTCGGACGCCTCGATGATCGCGGTCTTCTCCGCATCGCGCGCGGCCCACGCATCGCAGACGGCCGTGCCGATGTTGAACCGCTCCGGGATGCGCCAGGCGAAGGCGCGCCGCAGCTTCTCGTAATCACGAATGTCAGGAAGCATTC
>JAQGJO010000352.1 GCA_028290595.1 Hyphomicrobiales bacterium
AGGCGACGAGAAAAGCAGTCCCGACGCCGACGACGCCGGAGACGACCGCCAGCCCGCACAACAGCAGTGCAGTATCGACGACCGCGACGGGCAGAACGAAAGCGAAGAGATGCCCCCAGACCTCGCCGTTGCCCGACAGCGCCCGCTGCAGCAATCCTGCCAACGGCGCGGCGACAAACAGGACCGCCGCAATCACGATGCAGCGCGCCAGCGGATGGCCATGCAGCCAGCGAGCAGAAAAAAACGCGGATGCGCCGTTCATGACAGCCTCATCCGCGTCTGGTCGTTGCAAAGACAGGAAGTATCGAGAAGCAGCATCAACCCTAATTATCGAAACCCACTTTATCGACAAGCACAGAGGCCGCTTTCTTGAACTCCATGATCTTCACCAGCGGCATCGCATCAGGCTTCAGCGCGCCGTAAGAGGCAATGGTCGGATTGATGGCGACGCCCGCACGCAGCGGATACTCAAAATTCATATCCGCGTAGATGTGCTGCGCCTCTTCGCCGGCAAGCCATTCCATCAACTTCACGGCATTGGCCTTGTTCGGCGCATTCTTGATCAAGGCGGCAGCGGAGACATTGACGTGTGTGCCGCCGCCCTGGAACGTCGGCAGGATGACCTTCGTCGCCTCGGCCCACGGCTTGCGATCCGTCTCCCGGTTCAGCATCAAAGCCCAGTAATAGGTATTGCCCAGGCCGATGTCGCATTTGCCGGCAGCGATATCACGCGCCACTTCGCGGTCGCCGCCGGATGGCTTCTGTGCCAGATTGGCCTTCACGCCCTTGAGCCAGTCTTCGGCTTTCGCTTCGCCGTGATGGGCGGCATAGGCTGCGAACAGCGCGTTGTTGTAAATATACTGACCCGAACGAATGCAGATCTTGCCCTTCCACTTCGGGTCGGCCAGATCCTCGTAGGTGATGGCGTCCTGCTTCACGCGGTCCTTCGACGCGTAGACGACTCGCGCGCGCATCGAAACGCCGAACCAGTTGCCGGCCGGATCGCGGTATTGCGCGGGGATCGTCTTTTCCAGCGTCTCGGATTTGAGCGGCTGGGTGATGCCAGCGTTCAGCGCATCCTGGATGCGGGCGATGTCGACCGTCAGCAGCACGTCGGCCGGACTATTGGCGCCTTCGGAAACGATGCGCTGTTCCAGGCCGGAGCTGGCGGAAACGACATTGACCTTGACGCCGGTCGCCTTGGTGAATGCCTCGAACAAAGGCGCGATCAGTTTGGCTTCGCGATAGGTGTAAACGTTTACTTCACCTTGAGCGAAGGTCGGCGCGGCGAAAGGCATCGTCATAACGCCCGACACAACGGTCGCGAGAATAGCGTCTCTGAAGTTTAGCATCGGAGTCTCCCTGCAGCCAAAACGGCTGTCTTCTTTCCGGTGCCGGAAAAATAGTTGCGCCAACCTGCAGGTCAATAGAAAAACATTTAAAATCAGTAGTTTATATGCATTCTAAACTCAATTAGATCAGTAAAAATACGTATGTATTCTTCCAGTTCGCCACGTGAAATCCAAACCAAATGAGCGGCTTACGACATAGCCGTAACTATGGCGGAAAATTATAGCCCTCGCATCGCGGTTCAACCTTGCCCGATCTCTTGACAGTGACGGACCTCGGACAAACACTGCAATCAGCTTCGGCGCGCACAGATGCAGGGAACGATGGATATTTCCGGACGTTTTCCGAACGGTCTTATTTCCTGCCGCTGCAGCCCGCTGTTTCGAGTTTCATCCGGCCTGTTGCTCCTGAAAGGAGATTCGCGATGAACGTTTCCCATATCCTTGAAGCCAAAGGCAGCGATGTCGTAACGGCACAACCGCACCGCACCCTTGCGGAAATCGCCGCCACGCTTTCCGACAGAGGCATCGGCGCGATCGTCATCACCGATGCCGGCGGCAACGTGATGGGCATCATTTCCGAACGCGATCTGGTGCGCGCCATCTCACGCTACGGCGCGCCGGCGCTGGATGATGCGGTCAGCAAGCACATGACCGGCGCCGTCATCACCGCGACCCGTGAGATGACCATCGACCGCCTGACCGAGCAGATGACCGCCGGCCGCTTCCGCCACATGCCGATTGTCGAAGGCGGCCGCCTGTGCGGCATCGTCTCGATCGGCGACGCGGTCAAATGGCGCGTCGAACAGATCGAGATCGAGCACAAGGCGCTGCGCGAATATATCGCCAGCGCCTGAGCCACAAGCGCTTTACTGGTTCCAGCGAGCTACCCAGAAGCCCTCATCCTGAGGAGCACGCATAGCGTGCGTCTCGAAGGCAAGCTGTGTCATTAAGAATTGGGCGTCACGCCGCAGCAAAGCAACGCCGCACGTCACGGTTTTCTCACACGCCCCCGTCCTTCGAGACGCGCCTTTCAGGCGCTCCTCAGGATGAGGGCTCCTGGGTGCTGATTATTGCTTGCAGTCGAGCGTCTTATTCCGCCGCCGACTTGCCGAGCACCTCGTCGCGCAATTCACGCCGCAGGATTTTGCCGACATTGGTCTTCGGCAGGGAATCGCGAAATTCCACCACCTTCGGCACTTTGTAGCCGGTCAGATTTTCGCGCGCGAAGGCGCGCAGTTCCGCCTGCGTCAGCGATGGATCCTTGCGCACGATAAAGGCCATCACCGCTTCGCCGGAATGCGGATCGGGAACGCCGATGACGGCGGCCTCGAGCACTTTCGGATTGCTGGCCAGCACATCCTCGACTTCATTGGGGAAAATCTTCAAGCCCGACATGACGATCATGTCTTTCAGGCGATCGACGATTTTCACCATGCCGTCAGGACTCAGCACGGCGATGTCGCCGGTGCGCAGATAGCCGTCGGCGGTCATCACTTTCGCCGTCTCGTCGGGCCTGCGCCAATAGCCCGCCATCACCTGCGGACCCTTCACGCATAATTCGCCGGCCTCGCCGATCGGCAGTACGCCGCCGTCAGGCTCCGGCGTGCGGATAGAAATATCGGTCGACGGCACCGGATAGCCGATCCCGCCGGTGAACTCCTCGATGTCCAGCCGATTCAGGCAGACAACCGGCGACGTCTCCGACAGGCCGTAGCCTTCGACGATGGCTTTGCCGGTCAACTCCTTCCAGCGCTTGGCGACAGCCGCCTGCGTCGCCATGCCCCCGGAGATGCACAATTGCAGATGCGAGAAGTCTATCTTCGACGCATCCGGATGCTGCACCACCGCGTTGTAGAGCGTGTTCACCAGTACGATTTCGTTTGGCTTCGACGTCTCCAGCGTCTTCACCAGGCCGCCGATGTCACGCGGATTGGCCACCAGCACCTGCAAGGCGCCGACCCGGAAACTGAACAGGCAGCAGCCGGTCAAGGCCAGGATGTGATAAAGTGGCAGCGCTGTCAGC
>JAQGJO010000201.1 GCA_028290595.1 Hyphomicrobiales bacterium
CGGGCTCAACTGAATCATCTCGCGCGAGACGTTGAGCGGCAGATCCTTGGAATCAACGAGCACGCGGAAGAAGCGCAGCCAGCCCGGTAGCAGATCGCTCTCGTCGGAGATCAGCACGCGGCGTACATAGAGCCGCGACTTTCCCTTGCGCGCCGGATCGAACAGATCGAGCGGCCGCGAACCGGGGACGAAAGCCAGCACGGTATATTCGTGGCGGCCTTCGGCGCGCCAATGGGCGACGAGCGCCGGCTCATCGAACTGATGCGCGAAGCCGCGATAGAAATCTGTATATTCCTCAGGCGTGATCTCGCTCTTCGATTTCGCCCACAGCGCGCCGCCTTCGGTGAGACGCTGCGGCTCCGCATCGGGCTTGTCGCGCAGCTCGATGGGAATCTGGATCGCGCCGGAATGTTCCTTGATGATGCGCTCGATCTTGTAGGTCTCGAGATAGTCGGTCGAGTCGTCCTTGACGTGCAGCACGACGCGGGCGCCGTGCGGAGGCGCCTGATCTTCGGCAGCGCTCTCGATCGTGTAAGCGCCGAGACCGTCCGATGACCAATGCCACGCACTGGTCTCGCCGGCCTTGCGGGTGAAGACGTCGACTCTGTCGGCGACCATGAAGGCGGAATAGAAGCCGATGCCGAACTGGCCGATCAATTGCGCGGCGCCGGCGCCACCGCCATCGACTTCGCGATCTTCGGTTTCCGTCTTCGGCTTTTCGAGCTTGTCGAGAAAGGCGCGGGTGCCGGAACTGGCGATGGTGCCGAGCGCGCCGACAAGATCGGCGCGGTCCATGCCGATGCCATTGTCGCTGACGGTGATGGTTTTCGCGTCCTTGTCGAGCACGACTTCGACGCGGAACTGACTGTCCTCACCAAGCAGTTCCGGCGTCTGCAGCGACAGGTAGCGCAGCTTCTCGCAGGCGTCGGCGCCATTGGAAATCAGTTCGCGAATGAAAATATCGCGGTCGGACTAGATCGAATGCACCATGAGGTGCAGCAGGCGGGCGACATCCGCCTGGAAGGCGTGAGATTCGGAATTCGCGGCGTCGTTACGAGCCCCGGCATTCGCGGCTGATTCTGTCACGGAACATACTCGCTAAAGCTGAAATTGATCCCGGCTTACGCCGATGGCGCTCATATCGCGGGTATGGTCGCAGGTTTCAAGTGCTGAGTTTAGCGCCCTGAAAAGGCCAAAGAAAAGGGCCAGCAGGGCTGTGAAGCCGCTGCTGGCCCAGGTATCGCTTGCCCTCGAGGGGCGCTCTTACCAACTGCGATTCCCAGGGGGCTGGGGGGCTGACGAAATCCGGGAACCAGCAAGTCGTACTCAAGAGGCGACTGTTGGCAATATGATCGGGGATCAGGGCGTGCATTCGGCTGGAAAGCGGCGAAACTGTGAATTCTTCCCGGCGTTGCATTTTGATGTATTTCGTTGTTTTACAGCATGTTGGGTATTTTTCACGCGGTAATCTCGTGCAGACCGCTCGTGCTTGCCCGGCGCAGTGCTTAAGTCCACACTACAAATAGTGGAGGCGGGATGACTGATTCATCTGAATTCGATACGAGCGCATTTTCAAGCGAAGTGGACGCCGGTTCGCGTGAAGAAAATGCGCTCTCTAAAAAAACGAGACGCGTCTTTCCGATCCAGGGGATCGGAAAACGCTATGGCAACGACACGGTGCAACAACTGCATCCGCCAAAGACTCCACGCAGCCCCATGGCCGAGGTTCCGCAGACGAATTCCGGTCACAGGCCGATTGTTCCGGCGGTGGTTTCGTTCAACCGTCACGAATTGCGCGAGATCATGAATCTCTACGGCCGCATGGTCGCCGCTGGCGAATGGCGCGATTACGCCATCGACTTCCTGGCCGAGAAAGCCGTGTTCTCGATTTTTCGCCGCACGTCGGAAATGCCGCTCTACCGGATCGAGAAAGATCCGAAGCTGGCGAACAAGCAGGGCGCCTATTCCGTGCTGACGCCGACCGGCCTGATCCTCAAGCGCGGCCAGGACCTGGCGCGGGTCATCTCGGTGATCGACAAGCGGCTGAAGGTTGTGTCGGGATAGCGCAAACAAAAAGGCCCCGGTTTCCCGGGGCCTTTCGTTATTCCTGACCGTGCGCGCTTAGTTGCGGCTGCCGGTGAGCGACAGGATGAACTGGAACATGTTGATGAAGTTCAGGTAGAGCGACAGCGCGCCCATGACTGAAGCCTTCTGCACCATTTGGCCGTCCTGCGAGATGTAGTCGTAATCTTCCTTCAGGCGCTGCGTATCCCAGGCGGTGAGGCCGGCGAAGATCAGCAGGCCGATCGCGCTGATGGCGAAGGCCAACACGCCCGAGCCAAGGAAGATGTTGACGATGCTGGCGACGATCAAGCCGATCAGACCCATGACCAGGAACGAGCCCATGCCCGACAGGCTGCGCTTCGTCGTATAGCCGTAGATGCTGAGGCCGGCGAAGGCCACCGTCGTCACGAACAGAGCCTGCGCGATGCTACCAAGCTGGAAGATCAAGCCGATGGAGCCGAGCGAAAGTCCCATCGTGGCTGCGAAAGCCCAGAAGGTGACGAGCAGAGACGTGTAGCTCATCTTTTCGAAACGCCAGGACAGCATGAACACGAACGCCAACGGCGCGAGCATGACGACCCAGCGCAAAGGCGAGGTGTACAGCAGCTGTGCGAGCGCGCTGCTGCGGCCCATCATCACGATGCCGGTCGCGACCAGCGCTGAAATGGCCAGCGCCAGGGTCATGTGATTGTAGATGCCAAGCATGTAGGACCGGAGGCCCTGGTCGATGTCGGTTCTGGTGCCGGTCCGGGCTACGCCCGTACCCCAACGGGCAGATGCGTTGCGATCGAAGTCGGACATTTTACCCTCTCTTCGTTTCCCCCGAAGCCTGATGGGCCCGGTCGGAAGCAATGACCACTCTGGCCATCGACATGCGCATAATATGGAGAGGGTCGAAGTTATACACAAGAGCCAAATGCCGAGAATCCGCGCGAAGCGAAAGGCAAGTTAATGCTTAAAATCAGCGCGATGTAGCCTTTTCCGAGGCAAGACTACAGGTCGCGCAGGTGCCTCCCGGGTTTCTCCCCCAGTATCTTTACGGTGCTGGCGAGGCCGAGCAGAACGCTCACGATCAAGGCAACAAGCGCCGCTGCCGAGGCCGCGCCCCAGGCAAATTGATACTCTTCAAGATGCATGACCTTGGTCACGATCGCCCATGAGGCGATGGCGCCGGCCAGCACGCCGAAGACGGCAGTGGCCACACCCAGGATCGAATATTCGAAGATGAGTGCATTCAACAGCTTGCCGCGCGTGGCGCCCAAGGTCTTGAGGATGACGGAATCGTAGATGCGGGCGCGCTGGCCTGCTGCCAAGGCGCCGCCCAGAACCAGCAGCGCCGCAGCGAGCGCGATGGCGGTGGCGCCGCGCACCGCAAAGGCAAGCTGATCGGCGATCTTCGATACGGCGTCGAGGGTTTCCTTGACCCTGATGCTGGTGATGGTCGGGAACGTCGTCGACATGTCCTTGAGCAGCGCGATCTCGCGATTGGCATTGTCGCCGTCGGGAAACGTCGCCGTCGCCAGATGGGTGTGCGGTGCGCCGGCAAATGTGTTGGGCGAAAACACGAAGACGAAATTGATGCCCATGGTGCGCCAGTTCACGGTGCGCAGATTGGCCACCTTCGCCGAGACGTTGCGGCCCAGCACATTGACGGTCAGCGTGTCGCCGAGCTTGATGCCGAGGCCCATCGCCACCTCGCGTTCGATCGACACCAGCGGCGGCCCATTATAATCGGCCGGCCACCAGTTGCCGTCGGTCAGGGTCGATCCATCGGGCAGCGTGGTGGAATAGGTGATGCCGCGGTCGCCTTCGAGAACCCAGGCGGCGTCTTCCTTCGCCTTGATGTTTTCGGCGCGGGTATCGTTCACCTGCACAAGCCTGCCGCGCATCATCGGCACGCGCTCGACTTTGGCTTCCGGCGCATGTGACTTGAGGAAGGCGTCGAACTCCGGCGCCTGCCGGTTCTGGATATCCATGAAGAAGAAGCTCGGCGTCTGCCCCGGCATGCCCTGGCGCAATTGCGAGCGGATGTTGATGTCGATCAGGGTGAGCGTGGTCAGCAGTGCGAGGCCGAGACCGAGCGCCAGCACGACAGATTGCGTCAGCGCGCCGGGGCGGTGAATGTTGGCGATGGCCATGCGCAGCGCCGTGTTCGACGAGCGTGGCGCGCGGCGGGCGATGGCGATGATCGCGGTGCCGACCACGCGGAGCAGCAGCATGCCGCCGAAGGTCGCGACGATATAGATGGCGGCGAGCTTGCGATCGCTCGACAGCGCGATGACGGTTGCGACAAGCAGCAGCGAGACGGTGGTCATCATGATCACGTAACGCCGGCGCAGCCGCACTTTCTGCGCATCGACATGATCGCGAAACAGAGCCGAGACCGGCACGTCATGGGCGCGGCCGATCGGACCGAGCGAGAAGGCGAGCGTCGTCAGCACACCATAGATCAGGCCCGACAGTGTTTCGGTCGGATAGATCGCGGCCTTGAACGGCACGGGGATGATATCGCCGAAGGCAAAGGAAATCACAAAGGGTAGCGCCAGCCCGACAACCATGCCGATGGCGATGCCGATGGCGGCCATCAGCAGCACTTCGGCGAGCGCGACGATGAAGATGTCGTGGCCGGTGGCGCCGAGCGATTTCAAGGTAGCGAAATCGGCATTGCGGCGGTCGATAAAACTGCGCACCGCATTGGCGACGCCGACACCGCCGACGATCAGCGCGGTCAGACCAACAAGGGTGAGAAACTGCGTGAAGCGCTCGATGTTCTTTTGAAACTGCGGCGAGACATTGTTGCGCGTGCGGATCTGCCAGCCGGCTTCGGGAAAGCTCTTTGCCGCCGTCTGCATGACCCGATCGATAGCGGGATCGGGCGCGGCCGCGCCGTTGCGCTCGCCCGGCAGCGACAGGCGATAAGACCAGCGCACCAGCGAGCCCGGTTGCACGAGGCCGGTCTGCTCCAGCGCGTCCTGCGCCATGATGACGCGCGGGCCAAAGCCAATGCCGCCCGCGAGCTTGTCTGGTTCCGACTTCAGCACCGCGCGGAATTCGAATTGCGCATCGCCGATGGACAGACGATCGCCGGGCTTGATGTTGAAACGGCTTTGCAGTGTTTCGTCGGCAACGACGCCAAAGACATCTCCGCGCTTCGCCAGCAGGTCGGCGATCGGCTGCGTGCTGTCGGTCTCGACCGCGCCGATCGACGGATAAGTGGCATCGACGGCCTTGATCTCGACGAGGGAAGAGGTTGCATCCGCGACGCGGGCCATGGCGCGCATGGTGGCGATCGATGATACATCGCCCTGGCTGCGCAGCCATTGCAGCTCTTGCGGATTGGCCTGGCGCTGGATCAACGAGAAGGACACGTCGCCGCCGAGAATGCGGCGGCCTTCGTCGGCCAGCGAGTCGGACAGGCCACGCGAGGTGGCGTTGACGCCGACGATGGCGGCGACGCCGAGCGCGATGCAGGCGAGAAAAATCCGGAAGCCGTGCAGGCCGCCGCGCAGGTCCCGCGCGGCAAAGCGCAGCAGCGCGCGCAACTTCGGCGAGCGCGGAACCGCATCGGCAGAGACCGTATCGGCGGAGATGGCGGTCATGTCAGGCGTCCGCCTTCTCGATCGTCGCTGTTGCAGAATCTAAATTGCCGGAGCGCAGCCGGATCTGCCGGTCGCAACGGGCGGCGAGCACGAGATCGTGCGTCACCAGCACCAGGGTCGAGCCGCGTTCGCGCTTCAGGGCGAACAGAAGATCCATGATCGTCGCGCCGGTCGTTTCGTCGAGATTGCCGGTAGGCTCGTCGGCGACGAGGATCGCCGGATTGGGGGCTAATGCGCGCGCAAGTGCTACTCTTTGCTGTTCGCCGCCGGACAATTGCGCCGGGTAATGGCTGAGGCGTTCGCCCAAGCCCACATTGCGCAATTCCTGAGCGGCGCGGGTCTCGGCATCGGCGACGCCCGCGAGTTCGAGCGGCACGGCGACATTTTCCAGCGCCGTCATCGTCGGGATCAGGTGGAAAGATTGGAAGACAATGCCGATATTGGCGCCGCGGAACTGCGCCAGGGCATCCTCGTTCATGGCGTTGAGGGACTTGCCATACATCGAAATCGTGCCGGAATCAGGCCGCTCCAGCCCGGCCATGGTCATCAGCAGGGTCGATTTGCCCGATCCGGAAGGGCCGACGAGGCCGACTGCCTCACCGCGGCCTATTTTCAGTGAGAGGCCTTTGAGGATATGGACACGGGCGCGCCCCTGCCCGAGGCTGAGATGAACATTATCAATTTCAATGACAGGCTGAATCACAGTGGCTTCCCGGCTCGGCCCGGGCGGACCGCCGGACAGTTGACCACATATGGTGTGTCTCGCAACTTCGTCCAGCGTAAGGCGGCGGCGATCACGCGTGTGTTTACACTTGTGTTTATGCTGATGGTGCCTGTGTTTATGCTGACGGCGCCCTCGCAGGCCTCGGCCGCGACCCGTCTGCTGGCGCTCGGCGACAGTCTGACCGCCGGCTATATGCTGCCGGGCGATGCGCTGTTTCCTGTCGTTCTGCAGCGGCGGCTACGCGAAGCGGGCCATGATGTCGAGGTCATCAACGCCGGCGTCTCCGGCGATACGTCGAGCGGCGGGCTCGAGCGCCTCGACTGGGCGATCGGCGATGGCGTCGACGCGGCCATCGTCGAACTCGGCGCCAACGACATGCTGCGCGGTCTCCAGCCGGCAGCAACCGAAAAGACGCTCGACGAAATCATGCAGCGGCTCAGCGCGAAAGGCATTCCCGTGCTCATCGCCGGCATGCTGGCCGCGCCCGGCATGGGCAAGGATTTCGAGACGAGTTTCAACGGCATCTATCCCAAGCTTGCCAAGAAATACGATGCGATTCTCTACCCGTTCTTTCTCGATGGCGTCGCCGGCAATCCGGCGCTGCAGCTCTCCGACGGCATGCACCCGACCAAAGCCGGCGTCGAAATCATTGTGGAGCGAATCCTGCCGAGCGTGATCGCGCTTCTTCAACGGGTTCCGAAGAAGTAGGATTCGCATAAGTCCTCACGCTAACTGCCCGGAGGTGCTGTCAGAAGACTGAGACGCGAAGCTGTCATGGATTGGAAATTGGCCGCGAATGGCCAAGCGCGTGACCGATCGCAGGCCTGGAGCGGAATCCATTCTACTGCCTCCACTTCAGCGCAAGCCGGTTATCGCAAGCGAGACAGGATATGTCATGCCGAGATTGTTCACCGGACTGGAACTGCCTGATGACCTCACCGACGATCTGGCGCTGCTGCGCGGCGGCCTTGTGGGTGCGAGATGGATCGAGCCCGAGGATTATCATCTGACCTTGCGCTTCATCGGCGATATCGGCGATGCGCAAGCCAATGAAGTCTTCGACAAGCTGCAGTCGATACGGCGCGAATCCTTCACCGTCACGCTCGATGGTCTTACCTCTTTCGGCGGCGAGAAGCCGCGCTCGATCGTGGCGCGGGCGCAGCCGTCGCGAGAACTGCTTGAGCTGCAGGGCGAACATGAACGCGCCATGCGCCGCATCGGCATGGTTCCGGAATCGCGCAAGTTCACGCCGCATGTCACCCTGGCGCGGTTGCGCAACACGTCGGTGACGGCGGTGGCGGATTGGCTCGGCACGCGGGCGCTGTTGCCGAAGCAATTCACGGTGACGAATTTTGTCCTGTTCTCGTCGCGCGCCTCGACCGGCGGCGGCCCCTATGTGTCGGAAGCAAGCTTCCAGCTCGACCGATCAGCGCTGCGGGTGGGGTACCCGGCGACGGGAGATTACCCAGTAAACCGCGCCCGATAGCGCCGCGCAGAGGCTCGGTCGGATCGAAGGGGTCCGCCAGGAGGTGTCAAATTCACCTGCCCGACTTGCCCTTTCTATCGTTGCGATTATATTTTAATCGCAACGATAGTGGATGATAAACATGGCAACCGAGACGAAGGTGTTGACTGCGCACGTCCCTATTGCGCTCGCGGAAAAGGTTGAGGCGATGGCCTCGCGGCTCGAACGCTCGCGCGGTTGGGTGATGAAGCAGGCCCTCGCGGCCTGGGTTGATCAGGAAGAGGAGCGTCACAGGATGACGCTCGAAGCTCTCGAGGATGTCGATGCGAGCCGGGTGATTGATCATCAGGCGATTCTGGCGTGGGCCGACAGCCTTGGAACTGACAAACCACTACGCTCGCCGGTCAAGTGAAGATCCAGTGGACCGACAAGGCGTCGTCGGATCTTGTGCGTCTGCACCAGCATCTGAGTCCGGTCGCACCCGCAGCGGCGGCGCGTGTGGTCCAGCAACTCGCCCACGCGCCGGATCGGCTGTTTGAATATCCGAGAATCGGGGAGAAGCTGGAAGCCTATGAGCCGCGCGAGGTCCGCCGGATCATCGTCGGCAATTACGAGATGCGCTACGAAATCGCGGCCGGGACGATCTTCATCCTACGCCTCTGGCATTGCCGCGAAAACCGCAGCTTCGAGGAAGAAGAATAGCGGCAACGTTTTCCGCTCGATTGTTCAGCGCTGCGGGTGGGATACCCGGCGACGGGAGATCACCCAGTAAACCGCGCCCGATAACGCCGCACAGATAAAAAACAGCGCGAGAAACCTGTTTTCGAGCGGCGTCTGTGCGGCATCGCGGACGCCGTTTCTGACAAATGCGAAGCGCAGCATCCAGGGAATGGCGGCGGCGATGACGCCAGGCGCCAGCATGTGCCAGATCAGCGAACGGGCGCGCGCCGCTTCCCCCAGTAGGGCCGAGAGCGTCAGCGGCAGCACGCAGAGCGCCGTGACCGCATGCCAGATCAAGGACAGCATGCTGGCGATCGCGGTCCCGTCGATGTCGATCTCACCTTGGCCAAGCGCCATGCCTTCGTCGAACAGGCTGGCAAGAAGTCTGACGATGGCGCCTTCGGTAACCGCGTCGGAGACGATCGCCACCAGTAAAAGAACCACGTTGAACGCAATCGCGACCGCCAGCGCTATGACGATGAGGAGGATGCGTCGCATCAAGGCTCGAGGACCGAATCCCAGTAGAGATAATCCATCCAGCTTTCGTGCAGATAGTTGGGCGGAAACAGGCGGCCGCTCTGGTGCAGGTCGCCGATGGTTGGCTGGAACGGCATGCGCGCCGGCCACATGTGAACATCGTCGGGCATGCGGTCGGCCTTGCGCAGATTGCACGGCGAACAGGCGGCGACGACATTTTCCCACGTGGTCATGCCGCCGCGCGCGCGGGGAGTGACATGGTCGAACGTCAGTTCTTCGCGGGCGCCGCAATACTGGCAGGAGAAGCGGTCGCGCAGGAACACGTTGAACCGGGTAAAGGCCGGGTGGCGCGCCGGTTTGATGTAGGTCTTGAGCGAAACGACCGATGGCAGTTGCATCTCGAAGCTTGGGCTTCGCACTGTCTTTTCGTAATTGGAGACAATGTTGACCCGGTCAAGGAACACCGCCTTGATCGCGTCCTGCCAGGACCATAGGGACAAGGGATAGTAGCTCAGCGGCCGGAAGTCGGCGTTGAGGACAAGCGCCGGACAGGATTCCGGCGAAACCGATGGATGGAAGTGAACGGTCACTCCCGACATCCTTTCGATTGACCAGTTCAGAATCGAACCGGTTCTGCTGCAGCTATTAATCTACAGTCGGGATGACGGCTTTGTGAAGGCCTTGTTTGCAAGGGCTTCAGAAACGTTGCGGGGCGGGGTCGTAAGAAGGCTAGCGGGTCGGGACCGGCGTGCCCGAGCGGTAGTCGTAAAAGCCACGCTTGGCCTTGCGGCCGAGCCAGCCAGCTTCGACATATTTTACCAGCAGCGGACACGGGCGGTACTTCGAATCCGCCAGTCCCTCGTGCAGCACCTGCATGACCGACAGGCAGGTGTCGAGGCCGATGAAATCGGCGAGCTGCAGCGGGCCCATCGGGTGATTGGCGCCCAGCCGCATCGCGGTGTCGATCGCGTCGACCGAGCCAAACCCTTCATATAGCGTATAAATCGCCTCGTTAATCATCGGCAGCAGGATGCGGTTGACGATGAAGGCGGGGAAGTCTTCGGAGACCGTCGAGATCTTGCCAAGCTTGGCAATAAAGGCCTTGGCCGACTCGAACGTGGCGTCGTCGGTGGCGATGCCGCGGATCAGCTCGACCAGTTGCATGACCGGAACCGGGTTCATGAAATGGATGCCGATGAACCGCTCCGGGCGGTCGGTGACCGAGGCCAGCCGGGTGATCGAGATCGAAGACGTGTTGGAGGCGACGATGGCGTCGGCCTTCAGGGACGGACACAGTTTCGTGAAGATTTTTCGCTTCGTGTCCTCGTTTTCGGTCGCGGCCTCGATGACGAGGTCGCAATCGGCCAATTCACTGAAATCAGTGGAGGGGATGACATGATCGAGCGCCGACTTGCGGTTTTCCTCGGTGAGCTGCCCCTTGCCGATCTGGCGGGCCATATTGCCGTTGATCGTGGCCAGCCCGGCCGTCACCCGCTCTTCCGAGACGTCGTTGAGAACAACATCAAGCCCGGCGAGCGAACAGACATGGGCAATTCCGCTTCCCATCTGCCCGGCGCCGATAATCCCGATCTTTTTTACTTCCAGGGTCATGATGTGCTGTTGCTCGACGGTCCAAAACTCTCAGCTTGATCATAGGCCAAGCGCCGGGAACGTCCAGACCCGACCTAAACCTAACGCCCGATCTTGCCCAATTCCGTGGCAAGTTCCGGCAGAGCGGTAAACAGATCGGCAACCAGGCCGTAATCGGCGACCTGAAAGATCGGCGCATCCTCGTCTTTGTTGATGGCGACGATGACCTTGGAATCCTTCATGCCGGCGAGATGCTGGATGGCGCCGGAAATGCCCACCGCGATGTAGAGCTGCGGCGCGACGATCTTGCCGGTCTGGCCGACCTGATAGTCGTTGGGGACATAGCCCGCGTCGACCGCGGCGCGCGAGGCGCCCATGGCGGCGCCGAGCTTGTCGGCCACCGGCTCAATGTATTTCTTGAAGTTCTCGGCGTTCTGCATGGCGCGGCCGCCGGAGATGATGATCTTGGCGGCGGTGAGTTCGGGGCGGTCGGAACTCGCCACCGCTTCGTCCTTGAAGGTCGACAGCGCCGGATCGGCGGCCTTGGCGACCGACTCGATCGGGGCCTGCCCACCGGCGCCGGTCGCTGCGAACGCAGCGGTGCGCACGGTGATGACCTTGATCTTGTCGGAAGACTGCACGGTCTGGATGGCGTTGCCGGCATAGATCGGCCGCTCGAACGTATCGGGCGACACGACCTTGATGATTTCCGAGATCTGCATGACGTCGAGCAAGGCTGCTACGCGCGGCATGATGTTCTTGGCGCTGGTGGTGGCGCCAGAGATGATGGCCGAATAATCGCCGGCGAGGCTGACGATCAATGCGGCAACAGGCTCGGCAAGCTGGTGATCGTAGATCGCATCATCGGCGACGAGCACTTTGGCGACGCCGTCGAGTTTGGCAGCGGCTTCTGCCGCGGCAGCGCAATCCTTGCCGACGACGAGCACGTTGACCGGTTCGCCAAGTGCCTGCGCCGCAGTGAGAACTTTCGCCACGCTGTCGCCGAGCGCGCCCTTGCTGATGTCTGCGAGAAGAAGAGTTGTCATCAGATCACTCCGGCTTCGTCTTTGAGTTTGGCAACCAGTTCGGCGACGGTCTTGACCTTGACGCCGGCTTTTCTGCCGGCGGGCTCGCTGGTCTTCAGCACCTTGAGGCGCGGCGCGATATCGACGCCGTAATCAGCGGCGGTCTTCTCGTCGATCGGCTTCTTCTTGGCTTTCATGATGTTGGGCAGCGAGGCATAGCGCGGCTCGTTGAGGCGCAGATCCGTCGTTACCACCGCAGGCATTTTCAAGGTCACGGTCTGCAAGCCGCCGTCGACTTCGCGCGTCACGTCAACAGTGCCGTCGCCGATCGCAACCTTGGAGGCGAAGGTGCCCTGGCTCCAGCCGAGCAGAGCTGCAAGCATCTGGCCGGTCTGGTTGCTGTCGTCGTCGATCGCCTGCTTGCCGAGAATGACGAGGCCGGGCTGTTCGGCATCGATGATGCCCTTGAGAATTTTGGCGACGGCGAGCGGTTCGACATTGCCGTCGGCCTTGACCAGGATGCCGCGGTCGGCGCCCATGGCAAGGCCGGTGCGGATGGTTTCGCCGGCCTGCGCCGGGCCGATGGAGACGACGACGACTTCGGTGGCTTTGCCGGCTTCCTTCAGGCGCAGCGCCTCTTCGATGGCGATTTCATCGAAGGGGTTCATCGACATTTTCACATTGGTCAGTTCGACGCCGGTGCCGTCCGCCTTGACTCTAACCTTGACGTTGTAGTCGACCACGCGCTTTGCGGGCACGATGATTTTCATGTCGCGCTTACTCCTTGGGGCCTGCTCAAGATCGGGGGCAGTTCGAGACCGTTGCGGTGTTGGTAATTGTGGCTAGGGGGCAAGTCAACGCGGCTGTCAGTGTGCCTGCCATTCGGATGGCGGCCATGCGCCACGGGTGATGGCATTCTCCCGAAGTAGCTGCAGCTTGACGAATGCAACGCAAGGCATAGCATATCGCGGAAGCGGACCATTAAGTCGTAGTCTTATTTCAAAAATCTGCAGCGTGATTGCACTGCGCAAAACTTCGCAGTCCGAATTCATACGTTGAAGCAATAAGATGGGGGGAACAACATGAGCGTGAGCAGGCGCGACATTCTTTTATCAGGCGGTGTCGCCGCAACGCTGGCGGCCAATGTCGCTACGCAAGCTGCGGCGCAAACGCCAGACAGTGCGATCAAGTGGGATCGAGAGGCCGATGTCGTCGTGATCGGCTCCGGCGCGGCGGGTATCGTATCCGCGATCGCCGCCAGGGAGGCCGGAGCCTCCGTCATTCTTCTCGAAGCGCAGCCGCATGCGGGCGGGCATGCGATCTGCAGCGGCGCCAACCTGCCGCTTGGCGGTGGCACCAGCGTCCAGAAGAAATGGGGCATTGTGGATTCGCCCGATCTTGTTTTCCAAGACCTCACGGACTGGTCGGTGACGCAATCGAACGGCGCCGCCGATTATCGCTATAATGATCGCGAGATCATTCGCGCCTTTGCCGACAATTGCGCGGCGACGTGCGAATTTCTGCTCGCACACGGTGTCGTTATCCGCGATGCGACGCCGGATGTGGTCGGCGGCAATTCTGTCGGCAATTCGGTGCCGCGCGAGATGCATGCGGTGCCCGTGGACTGGCCGCTGATTCAGACCGGCAAGCCGGCGGAGCCGGCGCAGCGGATGACGATGTCCACCGGCAACGGTCTCATGCATCCGCTCATTGCGGCCGCGCGAAAGGCGGGCGTCGAGATCCTCCTGTCGCACAAGATGAAATCCATCCATCGCGGGTGGCAAAATTCCGGCTCGGTGCTCGGTGTCGCGGCGCAGACCGAAGGGCGCACCGTGAACGTCCGTGCCCGCAAGGCAGTGATGCTCGCCACCGGCGGCTCGTCAACCAATGTCAATTTTCGCCGCATGTTCGATCCCCGCCTTACGGAAGAATATTGCGGCACTGCGGGAATGCCGTGGTCCGAACAGGACGCAAGCGGTGAAATCGCCGGCATGGCAGTCGGCGCCGCGCTCTGGGGCCTTGCCAACAACACCGGCGAGTTCGGCTCGAAGATCACCAAACCCGGTCAGATCGGCAGCCAGTATGGCTATGTGAACCTGCGCTGGTATCCGGGCAGCGAGGTCTTTGACAAGGCGCGTGCCACCGGCCTGCGCGTGACGAACTGGCAGGATCTGATCACAGTCAACATGATCGGCAAGCGCTTCTACGACGAAACCGGACCACAATTTCCGTCCAACAACTACAGCGACGTCAACCCATATGTGCACGGCAGCTATCTGAACGCGCGCAACGTCCGCTGGAATCCACAGAATTGGATCAATGCGGCAATGGCCGGCATCGGCGATGGACATAATGGCGGCGGCCCGATCTGGGCGATCTTCGACGCCGACGCCGTCACGCGCGAGCGGTGGGATCCGAATCCGCCGAACGTCGATTACGACGCCGGTTTCTGCTTCAAGGCCGATACGATTGGCGAACTGGCGCGCAAGATCGTGATGCAACACCAGCGCGTGCCGATGCCGCCTTCGAACCTTGAAGAGACCGTCCGGCGTTACAATAAATTTGTCGATGTCGGGCGCGATGAGGATTTCGGCAAGCCGGGTCCGCGCTACAAAATCGCCAAGCCGCCCTTCTACGCCGCCTGGGCCACGCCGGTGCTGCACGACACGCGCGCGGGCCTGCGCATCAACGCCAAATGCCAGGTCGTCGACATGAACGGAGAGTTGATTCCGGGGCTCTACAGCGGCGGAGAGACCGCCGGCGGCTTCAGCCTGCACGGTCTCGCTAGGTGTCTGACGCAGGGCTACATCGCTGGTCGAGCTGCGGCCGCTGAGGACATTAAGGCGTAGGCTAGGCGGTGCGCGTGCCGAACAGAGGCACTTCGCTGCGTTTTAAAAGGGGCGTCAGCACCGCGCCGGCGGCAATTCCGCCGACATGCGCCCACCAGCCGACTTCCGGATCGCTGCTGAACAGGGCGGACCCGATCTGCAGTGTGATCCAGGCCAGGATGACATAGATCGCGGCGATCGAGATCGGCAGCCAGGCGAACGCCAGTCCGAACACATGCACGCGCGGATACAGCATGAGATAGGCGACGACGACGCCGGAGATGGCGCCCGACGCGCCGATCAGCGGTGATTGCGAGTTCTGGCGCACCAGCGCGAATAGCAAGGCGCCGGCAATGCCGCAGGCCAGGTAGAAAATGGTGAAGCGCAGCGAGCCCATGGCGTCCTCAACATTGTCGCCGAAGACCCAGAGGAACAGCATATTGCCGAGCAAGTGCAGAAAGCCGCCATGCAGAAAGATGCCGGTGAAGAAGGTCAGCACACCGGGCACGAGCGCAATCGACGGATCGATCTTCGCCGAGCCGAACACCACGGCGGGGATCATGCCGAGCGCCACATCGATGCGATCCTCGCGGCCGAGCAGGCCGCTGGAGACGAGAAGATACATTAGCACGTTCAGGCCAAGGATCACGTAAGTGGCCGTGGGCCGCTTCATAAATCTCAGCGCGACGCCATCATAGAGCGGAATGAACACAGGGCCTCCGGGCCGTGAAACAAGATGTTTTGAGCCTAGAGGGTTTTCTGATTCATTTGAATCGGAAAGACGCGCACCGCCCTCATCCGACCCTCGCGATGCGAGGGCCACCTTCTCCCGCCCTGCGGGAGAAGGGTTAGCGCGCCTCTTCCTTCGCCCGCGTCAGCGGGAGAAGGTGGCCTTTGCGTAGCAAAGGTCGGATGAGGGCTGGTGAGCGCTTACCTATTCTTGCCCGGCGTCCACAAGACGTCGCCGTTGGCCTTCCAGTTGCAGTAGCGCGAGGCGACGAAGAGCAGGTCGGAGAGGCGGTTGACGTATTTGAGCGCCGGCGCGCCGACAATTTCGCCGGGCTGGGCGGCGAGCTGCACCATCAGGCGTTCGGCGCGGCGGCAGACGGTGCGCGAGACGTGCAGCGCCGCTGCCGTCCTGGTGCCGCCGGGCAGGACAAAGGAGCGCAGCGGTTCGAGATGGCGATTGAGTTCGTCGATCTCGGTCTCCAGCCGGTCGACCTGCGTCTGGATGATGCGCAGCGGCTCGTAGCCGAGGTCCTTCTCGGTCACCGGCGTGCAGAGATCGGCGCCGAGATCGAAGAGATCGTTCTGAATGCGGCCGAGCATGGCGTCGAGCGCCGCGTCCTCGTCGATCGCCGTGAGGCGGGCGATGCCGAGCGTTGCATTGGTCTCGTCGACGGTGCCGAAGGCTTCGATGCGCAGATCGTATTTGGCGCGGCGCTCGCCGTCGCCGAGCGCGGTCGAGCCTTCGTCGCCAGTGCGCGTGTAGATGCGATTGAGAACGACCATGTGTCTTACCCTCTGAACCACAAGACAGCCATGACGATGACGATCGCCAGGAATTGCAGGCCTACGCGCCAGCGCATCAATTTCTGCGACAGATTCGGACTGCCGCCGCGCATCATGTTGAAGAGGCCGGCGAAAAGCACAAGAGCCACGGCGGCGACGGCGACGCCAGGAAGCAGATTGGATGCGGTCATCGTGCGCGGTGCTCCATAGCTGAATTCAGGGCCCGTCTTGTCGTCGCTGCGGCGTCATGAATCCAGGCGCACCGGATGTGCCGCAAAGGGCACGGCGGCGAAAGCCTCAATAACGTCGCAGCAGCCGTTCGAGATAATCGAGTTCCTCTTGCGGCCGCGACGGGTCGCCGAGGCGCTTGCGCAATTCCTCGAGCACGCGCTGGGCGCGTTGCGCCGCCGGCACGCCGAGCGGATCGTAGCGGCTGCGGGAATTGTCGTTGCGGTCGTGGGATTCGCGGCCGAGCGGATCGGGATTGGCGGAGTTGTTGCCGCGCTGGCCCGGACCATTGGGATCGCCCGGCCCGCCGGATTGTTCGCCGGGCTGGCCGCCTTGCTGCTGCATCTGCTGGGCCAGCGATTGCGCGCCTTTGCGCAGGCCCTCAAGCGCCTTGCCTTGAGATTCTACGGCCTTGCCTTTGCCCTGGCCGGTGCCTTCGCCAAGTTGTCCTTCGGCGTCGCCCATGGCGCCTTCGGCATCGCCGAAGCCCTGCTCCGGCGGCATGCCCATGTCGCGCATGCGCTTCTGCAATTCCTGCAATTGCTTGCGCAGAGCCTCCTGGCGCTGCTGCAGCCCTGGCGAATTGTCGTTCTGGTTGTCGGCGCTGTCCTGATCGTCGTCGCCCTG
>JAQGJO010000358.1 GCA_028290595.1 Hyphomicrobiales bacterium
ATTTTGCGCACCAGGATGATGTCGGCGCGCTTGCCGGGCTCGAGAGATCCCGTCACATCGCCCAGGCCCAGCAGCCGCGCGCCTTCGATCGTCGCCAGTTCGACGAGCCGCTGGGGTTTGAGCCGCGCCGGCGCGCCGGAGCGCTGCCAGTCCGACCACATCAGCGCGCGCATGATGTTGAAGAAATCCGCGCTGGCGGACGCCGCGGAACTGTCGATGGAAAGACCCATCGGCACGCCCAACTGTTTCAACTCGTCGTATTGGATGTACCCGCTCCTGACCGCCGAATAGGACATCTCGATGACGGGAGACGTGCTGTAGGGCGACCTGGTATCCGCCACCTGCTTGCGCTCCTGCTCGGACATGCCTTGCGGATGCACCAGCAGCATGTCCGGCCCCAGAGCGCCGATGCCGGCGAGGACATCGACAAGCCCCTTGGCGCCGGCGTGCATGGTCATCGGCAGACCCAGTTTGCGGATGGCTTCGACTTCCTGCTTCAGCACGTCGACCGGCACCGCGCCACGCGCGCCGGGCGTCGGCGACCGCAGGCATGCGCCAATGCTGAGCATGGCGCTGCTTTGTCCCCATTGGCGCTGCACGCGCGCGAGATCGGTCAGGTTCATCGTCGATGTCAGCGGCAGATCCTGCCCCCAGCCATAGGAGAAGCGGGCCCTGACGCCGGTGTCCTTCAGCGCCTGGATTTCGGCATCGGCATATTCGGGTGTCCTGGTGTTGTGCGACCAGTTGTGAACCGTCGTAATGCCCGACAGCAGGCCTTCGACAACGCCGAGCCGGACCGAAATATAAGCGTCCTTTGCCGTGCAATGCGGTCCCACCCGCAATGTCGTCGGGAAGTAACCGAATTTCGGATCGTCGCCGCGGATCACGCCGCGCAGGGCGGTGCTCCACAAATGCCAATGGGTTACCACAAAGCCCGGCCTGACGATCGTCTCGCGGGCATCGATCACTTTGGCATTGGGCGCGTTGATGTTGGCGCCGACAGCGACAATGGCGCCGTCGCGCACATGCACATCGCCGACGGCGAAATCGCCGAGCGTGGCGTTCATCGTCAACACATGGCCGCCACGCACGATGAATTCACGAATGTTGGCGGCTTCGCTGCGGGTGATCTCCGACGATGGGGCTCCTTGCGCCAATGCTGCGGCCGGGCGAAGCAGGCTGGTCGCCGCGGCAACGCCGAGGGCCGTTTTGAACAGATCTCGCCGGCGCAGATTGCATATATCGCACATCACAGGCTCCTGGATTGAGCAGGCGGATTTGCCGGCGGGCCGTCGAAAGGCGGCTGCAATCACGAAGCGTAATGTTGGGAATTAGAAATTTCAAGTTTAAAGGATTTGGGCAACATTGGGCGCTGCAAACGAAAACGGCCCCTCAAAGAGGGGCCGCATTCAGTTTCGCAATTGCGAAGGCTTGATCAGCGCGCGTTCTTCCAGGGCACGAGATAACGCTCGACCTCATTGAGGATGAGCGTGAACAGGATGCCGAGTACGGCGATGACGATCAGGCCGACATACATGGTTTCAACCGAGAGAATTTCCCAGGCATTCCACATCATATAGCCGAGGCCGGATTTCGCGCCGACCATTTCGGCGAGCGAGATCAGGATGAGGCCCATGCCGACGCCGAGTTTGACGCCGGTCATGATCAGCGGCATGGCGCCGGGCAGGGCGACGGTGCGGAACACCTGCAGCTTGCTGGCGTTAAAATTCTTCGACACGTCGAAATAGATTTTCGGGATTTCGAGCACGCCTGCCATGGCGTTGATGAGGATCGGAAAGAAGAGCCCGATCGCGACCATGACGATCTTCGAGGCTTCACCCAGGCCGCAGATCAGCAGGATCAACGGCAGGATCGCGCTTTTGGGGATGGGATAGGTTGCTGCCACAAGCGGATCGCAGATCGCCCGCAGCGGCCGCGACAGGCCCATGCTGATGCCCAGTATCAGGGCAGGGACGCCGCCGAATATGAAGCCCCAGAACAGGCGGTACATGCTGGCTTTCAGATGGATCCAGAGCTGACCGTTTTCGATCAGCGTGAACATGGTCTGGAAAATCTTCGAGGGCGCGGGAAAGAAGCGCACGTCGATCCAGCCAAACCGCGCCGCCACTTCCCAGAGCAGCAGCAGGAACACCGGAGAGGCCACGTTCATGATGCGGTCGAAATTGCCAGCACTGAGCGAAAACGAAAAGCCGGGCGCTCCTTCGACCTTTTCGGTCGGTTTTTGAACGGCGTCTGTCATGACGAACTCCCTTCATCCTGCGCGCGGGCACGGTGGACTTCTTCGCGCAGGTAACTCCAGATCTTGTAAACGAACTCGCCATACTCCGGACGGGCGCGCAATTCCAGCACTTCGCGCGGCCGTTCGAACGGAACATCGAGGGTGGCCTTGTCGCGGCCGGGATGGGCGCTCATCACCATGATCCGGTCGCCGAGCGTCACCGCTTCGTCGACGCTATGGGTGATGAACAGAACCGTCTTGCGGGTCTCTTCCCAGATCTTCAGCAGCTCTTCCTGCAGCAGTACCTTGTTCTGCTCGTCGAGTGCGGAGAACGGCTCATCCATCAGCAGGATATCAGGGTCATTGGCAAAGGCGCGGCAAATCGAAACGCGCTGGCGCATGCCGCCGGACAATTGATGCGGGTAATGGTCGGCGAAGCGGGTCATGCCGGTGCGGCCGAGAAAAAAGCCGACCCGGTCCTTAATCTCCGCCTTGGGCTTGCGACGCATGTTCAAGCCATAGGCCGCATTTTCCCAGACCGTCATCCACGGAAACAGGGAGTCGCCCTGGAAGATCATCGAATTGGACGGGCGCCCGCCGGTGGGCTTGCTGATCTCGACCGTTCCCGACGTATGCGTCTCAAGGCCCGCCAGGATGCGCAGCAAGGTCGTCTTGCCGCAGCCCGAAGGGCCGACGATCATGAAAAAGCAGCCGGTCGGAATGTCCAGCGTCAGGTTGTCGAGCGCCACAAACGGCCCTCTTTTGGTATCGAACGCCTTGGTGAGGTTGCGCAACCTGATCTTGACGTCCGTTCCGGCGGACGCAGGCGCGGCTGTCGCAGCGTCAGTTGACATTTCGGCTTCATCCTCCCGGTTACCGGACGCCGCTTCGGCCCGGGGCGGGCCGGCGGCGCTGTTGAAACACTATCGTCTCAATCGCCCGGAGCGGGCCAGAAATCAAGCCCGCATGTTTACCAAACGGTTCTACCAAGGGCGTTTCCGGCGCCAAAATAGCAATTCGTCGCAGTTAAGTCTGGCTAACTTGGCCGTGTGTTTGGTCATGTGTCAGAGGTCCGAACAAAGGACCGTTAAGACTTTGACGGCAGGATCGTGACAGAAGCCGGTCGCTTTCGGACGCGGCTGCAACGAGTTTGCCGCATGACCATCCGCGTTCTTTCGATCATCGGAACAAGGCCCGAAGCCATCAAAATGGCGCCCGTCATCAAGGCGCTCGCGGCCTCGCCCGCCATCGAAGCCGTGGTCTGCGCCACCGGCCAGCACCGCCAGATGCTCGACCAGGTGCTCGAAATTTTTGCAATCCGGCCCGATCACGACCTCGACGTCATGCAGGTCGGCCATACGCTGAACTCCCTGGCTTCACGTATTTTTGAAAAGATCGACGGCCTCTATTCCAAGGTTGCTCCCGATGTCGTGCTCGTCCACGGCGACACGACGACGGCGATGGCAGCGGCGCTGGCCGCCTTTCACAAGGGCATAGCCGTCGGCCATGTCGAGGCCGGCCTGCGCACCTACGACATGCAGCGGCCGTTCCCGGAAGAACTCAACCGCCGCGCCATCGATCTCGTCGCCAAGCATCTTTACGCGCCCACCGAATCCTCGCGCCGCAACCTGCTGCAGGAACATCTCGTCTCCGACCGTATTCTCGTCACCGGCAATACGGTGATCGACGCGCTCTTGCAGACGGTCGAGCGCATTCACGGCGACGCGGCGCTACGCGTGCGCCTCGACAAATCGTTTGAGTTCATCGATCGCAGCCGCCGTCTCCTGCTGGTGACGGGCCACCGCCGCGAGAGCTTCGGCGGCGGGTTCGAGCGGATCTGCGATGCTCTGGCGCGTCTTGGCCAGCGCGGCGATCTCGAAATCGTCTATCCGGTTCACCTTAATCCGAATGTCGATACCGTCGTGCGCGAGCGCCTCGGTGGCGCCAAGAACATCCACCTGATCGCGCCGGTCGACTATCTCTCATTCATGTATCTGCTCGATCGCGCCGAAGCGATCTTGACCGATTCCGGCGGCGTGCAGGAAGAGGCGGCGGCGCTCGGCAAGCGTGTCGTCATCATGCGCGAAGTCACCGAGCGGCCCGAAGGCGTCGAGGCCGGCCTTGCCGAACTCGTCGGCACCGATCCCGATCTGATCTGCACCGCGGTGGAGCGGGCACTGGCCGGCGCCCATGCCCAGGCGAAACTGCGCCAGATTGGCCGCACGCTCTACGGCGATGGCCAGGCCGCCATGCGCATCCTCGGTGACCTTGCTGGTGAGGCGCCAGCGTTTGCCACGGCAAGGGCGTCGTAACACTACGACCCGAACCTCGGGATTTTCACAGCACAACCCTTATGGACGAACGCACACGAAGTCGCTGATTTTTACTTTCGGGCGCGCGCAGGCTGACTGACCTTGTTCGCTCATCTTGACACCGACCAGCGTTAAACCGGCGTCCAAAACTCACCCTTTGCATGGGGATGGAGGCAGAAAATCCCCGAAAATCCCACGGCAAGGGAATGGTGTACGATCTCCGGTTTGGAAGCCGTTTCCGGTCCGGAACGGCAAAAACCCCTGAAACCCCGGCGGCAAGGAATACCTGTAAGATTTCCCGTTTGAAAAGTC
>JAQGJO010000251.1 GCA_028290595.1 Hyphomicrobiales bacterium
CACATGCCAGGGAGAATAGGGCAGGCGCTCGATGCGCGCGGCAATATGCAATTCATCGCGCACGTTCGCGGAAGCTAAAGTGTCCATCGTCCCCCCTGTCGCCGCGCCTCGTTGGAAGGCTGCGGCACGATCGATCAAAGCACTTATGTCGTCTTGTCCTGCCACCGGCTGGCCGGCCGCTTGAAACCGAGATTGTCACGCAAACTCGCGCCGCGATAGTCCTTATGGAAGAGGCCGCGGCGCTGCAGCTCCGGGATCACCAGTTCGATGAAGTCGTCCATGCTGCCCGGCAGGTAGGCCGGCTGGGTGATGAAACCGTCGCACGCGCCTTCGACGAACCATTCTTCCATTTCGTCGGCGACCCGTTTGACCGATCCCTTGATTGTGCGTTTACCGCGCGCGCCGGCAAGCCGCAGGTAGAGATCCTTGATCGTCAGATTTTCGCGCTTCGCCATTTCGACGACGAACTTGCGCGTGCCGCCTTGCGCCTCGTCGCTGTCGGGCAGCTCGGGCAGCGGAACGTCGATATCGTAGGAAGAAAGATCCACCCCACCAAGGATGGTCGAGAGAATTTCCTTGCCGACTTGCGGATGGATGCGCGACTGCAAAAACTCATACTTGGCGTCCGCCTCGGCATCGGTCTCGCCGACGATCACGTTCAGCCCCGGCATAATCTTCAGCTCGTCTGGCGAACGGCCGTATTGCGACAGACGGCCCTTGAGGTCGGCATAAAAGCCTTTCGCGGCCTTCATGTCGGGCGGCGCGACGAACACGATCTCGGCCGTCTGCGCGGCGAAATCCTTGCCGAATTCCGACGCGCCGGCCTGGACGATCACCGGATGCCCTTGCGGCGTGCGCGGCACATTGAGCGGGCCGCGCACGGTGAAATGCTTGCCCTTGTGATCGAGCGTGTGCACCTTGCCGGGATCGAAATAAACGCCGGTCTCGCGGTCGCGGATGAAGGCATCGTCGTCCCAGCTATCCCACAAGCCTTTGACGACTTCGACGAATTCCTTGGCGCGATCGTAGCGGTCCTCGCGGACGTAGTGCTTCTCCTTGCCGAAGTTCCAGGCTTCGGCGGGATTGGCCGATGTCACCACATTCCATCCGGCCCTGCCGCCGCTGATGAAGTCGAGCGAGGCGAACTTGCGCGCCACATGATAGGGCTCGTTATAGCTTGTGGTCGCGGTGCAGATGAGGCCGATGCGCTCGGTAACCGCAGCGATGGCGCCGAGCAGGGTCAGCGGCTCGAAATGCGCGGTATACTGTGACGAACGGCTGAGCGCTTCCTCGGAGGCGAGCCGCACCGCAAGCCAGTCGGCAAAGAAGATGAAATGGAATTTGCCGCGTTCGGCCGATTGCGAAATCTGCTTGAAATGCGGCCAGTTGACGCCGGCGTCGGCGCAGGCTTCCGGATGCAGCCACGACGCAACATGATGGCCGGTGTAATTGAAGAAAACGCCAAGAACCATTTCCCGGTCTGCGCGGCTCATTGGCCCTCTCGTTCCCTTGTCCCACTCTCGTTCGTTGCCGCAGACTAGAGCAATCGTCGCCTCTCTGTCACGCGCCAAGCACGCAGCTATGGTTCAATTTGTATCGCATGGCGGGCGTGGCTTGACTTGAGGGCAGCCCGCATGGCCTATCGGCGGCGTGCGCGCCAAGATCCGCGTAGCGGGAAAGAATTGTGCGCGCAGCGGGAGAGAAACAACGGTGACAATAAACGCAACACCGAAGGCAGGTTATCTACGCATTGCGGTCGATATCGGCGGCACCTTCACTGATCTTGCCGCCTTCGACGAAGCCGGCAAGACCCTGCATTTCGGCAAAGCTCTCTCGACCCATGATGCCCTGGTCGACGGCATCCAGACCACGGTGGAGGACGCCGGCATCGCCTTTCGCGATGCGCATCTCTTCCTGCACGGTTCTACCATCGCCATCAACACCTTGCTTGAGCGCACCGGCGCTCATACGGCGCTGCTGATCACCAAGGGCTTCCGAGACATTTATGAGATCGGCCGTATCAACCGGCCGGATGCCTACAATCTCTTTTTCAAGAAGCACGATCCGCTGGTGCGCCGTTCGTTGCGTTTCGAAGTGACGGAACGCCTGCGCGCTGACGGCTCCCTGCATGAGGCGCTCGACGAAGCACAGGTCGAGGCTCTGGCCGATGAGCTGAAGGCGCGCGGCATCGAAGCAGTGGCGATCCTGCTGCTGCATTCCTATCGCAATCCGGCGCACGAGCAGAAAGTCCGCGACATCGTCCAGGCTAAACTGCCGAAGGCGTTCGTCTCGACATCGCATGAGCTGACGCAGGAATATCGCGAGTTCGAACGCGCCTCGACCGTCGCCGCCAACGCCTATATCGGCCCCCGGGTCGATACCTATCTCGGTGAATTGCAGGCCCATCTCAAGACGCAGGAATTTCCCGGCGATTTCTTCGTCGTGCAATCCAACGGCGGGCTTTTCCCGGTCGACGATGCGCGCCGCGAATGCGTGCGCATTCTGGAATCCGGCCCCGCCGCCGGCGTCACCGGCACCCAGGCGATCTGCGCCGAACTCGGCCTGCCCGACGCCATCGCCTTCGACATGGGCGGCACCACCGCCAAGGCCGGCGTTATCTACAACGGCAAGCCACTGACCGCGAGCAGCGCCTTGATCGGCGGCTATGAGCGGGCGCTGCCGATTCAGATTCCGATGATGGATATTTTCGAGGTCGGCACCGGCGGCGGCTCCATCGCCCGCCTGTTCGAAGGCAAGGCGCTGCGCGTCGGCCCGCAAAGCGCCGGCTCCATGCCGGGGCCCGCCTGCTATGGCAGCGGCGGCAGCGAGCCGACGGTGACCGACGCCAATCTTCTGCTCGGCCGTCTCGATCCGGAGCATTTTCTCGGCGGTCAGATGAAGCTCGACGTGTCGGCGGCGGAACGGGTGATGCGCGACAAGATCGCTGCTCCGCTCGACATCGACGTCATGCACGCGGCCGAAGGCATCATCCGCATCGCCGTCAGCTCCATGTCCTATGCGGTCAAGGGCGTCACCACCGAGCGCGGGCTCGATGCCGGCGCCTTCGCCATGGTCGTCTATGGCGGGGCAGGGCCGCTGCACGCCTCCGCCATCGCGCGCGAACTGGGCATCAGGCGCGTGCTGATCCCGTTTTCGCCCGGGCACTTTTCCGCCTATGGCATGCTGTTCAGCGATCTGCGATATGATTTCGTCCGCTCCTGTTTCGAACGTCTGGCGACGGTCTCCTTCGACCGCATCGAAAGCCTGTATCGCGAGATGGAGGAGCAGGGCCGCAAGGCCATCGCCGCCTCGACCGTGAAACCGGATAGCGTCGTCACCTTCCGCTCGGCGGACATGCGCTATGTCGGCCAGGAACATGCGGTCACCGTCGATCTGCCGCAGGCGCTGTTCGACAACGCCGACCGTGAAGGCATCAAGAAGGCGTTCGATGCCGAGCACCTGCAGCGCTACGGCACGTCGGCGCCGCTGCAGCCCTCCGATCTGGTGTCCTTGCGCGTCACCGTGCTCGGCGCCATGGCCAAGCCGCCACGCGAGCGTCATGCCATCGCGGGCGAAACGCCGGCTGCTGGCGCGTTGCGTAGCCACAGGCCGGTCTGTTTTAACGCCGCCGCCGGCTTCGTCGACACGCCCATCTATGCCCGCACAGAGCTTGCACCCGGTAACAAGATCACCGGCCCGGCGCTGATCGAGGAACATGCTTCAACGACGACGTTACTACCCGGCGTCCTGTTGAGCGTCGATGCGTTCGGCAATCTCGATATCGCGATTGGAGCCCTGTCATGAGCGCGGCAACGAAACCAGCCGTCGATCCGATTACGGTCGAGATCATCCGCAACGGCGTTCTGTCTGTGACGGAGGAGATGAAGACCAATCTCACCCGTACCGCCTACAACATGATTATCTACGAGGCGCTCGACTTCACCGTCGGGCTCTTCACGGCCGACGGCGAAACCGTGTCGATCGGCCTTGGCCTGCCGATGTTCATTCGCGGCATGTCGGAAACGGTGAAGGCCAAACTGAAGCATTTCGGCAAGGCGGGGCTGGAGCCCGGCGATATTCTCATCACCAATGATTCCTACATCACCGGCAGCCATCTCAACCACATCACCCTGTCGCTGCCGATCTTTCACAACGGCGAGTTGATCGCCTTCACCTGCTGCATGGCTCATTGGCTCGATGTCGGCGGTTCGATCGGACAGGTGACGACGGATATTTATTCGGAAGGCCTGCAGGTCCCGATCCTCAAACTGCACCGCGCCGGCGTCCTCAATCAGGATCTCGTCGATATCATATCCATGAACGTGCGCCTGCCGGACACCGCCATCGGCGATCTGCGCGCCCAGATCACCGCCGTCACCTCGGGCGAGCGCGCCTTCCGCAAACTGGTCGAACGTTATGGCCGCGATGCCGTTCTCGGCTCGATCTACGCCATCATGGACCAGACTGAAGCCGAGGCACGCGCCAACACACGCAGCATTCCCGACGGCGTCTATGAAGCGGAATCCTTCATGGATGACGACGGCCTCGACATCGGCAAGCACATCCCGATCAAGGTCAAGGTGGAGGTGCGCGGCGACGAGATGACGATCGATCTGTCGGACGTGAGCCCGCAGGTGCGCGGCTTCTACAATTCCGGCATCACCACCGGCTATGCCTGTGCCCAGGTCGCCTATAAGTGCCTGACAACCGGCACGACTTATCCCGTCAACGACGGCTCGTTCCGCTCGCTCAATGTCATCATGCCGCCAGGCAGGGTCATCAGCGCCACCAGGCCGGCGCCGATGCGCTGGTGGATGACGTTTCCGATGACGGTCGTCGACACGATCTTCAAGGCGCTGGCGTCGGCGATCCCGGACCGGGTCATCGCCGGTCACCATGCCGATCTGGTGACAATCACCCTGCACGGCCTCAACCCGATCGACGGGCGCTTCTTCATCGCCGGTCTCGGCCCGCTCGGCGGCGGCTGGGGCGCCAAGTCGAGCGAGGACGGCATCGGCGTCACCGTCTGCATCAACGACGGCGACACCCATAATTCGCCAACCGAACAGCTTGAGACGAAATATCCGATCCTGATCGAGAAATACGCCCTGCGCGACGACAGCGGCGGGCCGGGCAGGTTCCGCGGTGGCGTCGGCGCCGAATGTGTCGTCCAGGCGCTGTCGCCGATCCATTTCAACTCGACCATCGAGCGCATGCATTGCAAGCCCTGGGGTCTTCACGGCGGCAAGGAAGCCGACGGCAATTTCGTCAACATGCGGGTCGACGGCGCATGGCAGGAGACGCCGCGCAACGCCAAGGTGATGACCGCGCGCCTGAAACCGGGCGACGCCTTCATGGTGCGCACCGGAGGCGGTGGCGGTTTCGGCCCGCCGACGCAGCGGCCCCCCAAGGATGTCTTGTTCGATGTGATCGAGGGCTATGTCAGCCGCGAGGCGGCCGAACGCGACTATGGCGTTATCCTCGATGCTTCGGGTACAAGGGTCGACGAAACGGCAACCGCGGCCCGGCGTTCCCGCCGCGCCGCCGAATGAATTCTTGAATCCAATCCAAATCC
>JAQGJO010000301.1 GCA_028290595.1 Hyphomicrobiales bacterium
CCAGGAAACGCCGGAATTCCAGCGCCAGTCGCGGGAATTTCATGCGGCGCTGGAAAAGGCCGGCAAGGACGTCAAGCTGATCGTCGTTGAGGCCGCCAATCACTTTGAAATCCAGGAAGCCTTCCACAACCCCTACGGGCCCATTGGTCGGCATGCGCTGGCACAAGTGCGGGCGAAGATTTAGGGCGCACGGCGCCGGTTGAACCGCTCATGGAATTTATCATCACATCGGACAATCCGTGCCCGCCCGGCGGTGTCGTCGCGAGCGTACGCGCCATCGACGGTATGGTCTTGCGCGTCGGCCGCTGGCATCCGGAGGGAAAGACGCGCGGCACCGTGCTGATCTGTCCGGGCCGGGCGGAGTTCATCGAGAAATATTTCGAGGTTGCCGCCGAACTACTGACGCGGCGGCTGGCGGTGGTGATTTTCGACTGGCGCGGGCAGGGCATGTCCGGCCGCGAACTGGATAATTCACGCAAGGGTCATATCGACGATTTCTCGCTTTATGGCCGCGATCTCGACGCCATTCGCGAACAGGTGCTGGCGCCGTTCTGCCCGGCGCCGTGGTTTTCACTCGGCCATTCCATGGGCGGGGCGGTGCTGATCGAGCAGGCGCGCAATGGCGTCTCGCCGTTCGAGCGCCTGGTCGTCACCGCGCCGATGATCGATATCTACGGGTTGAAATTTCCACGCTTCACGCGCGGACTGGCCAAGGTGCTCGACTTTGTCGGCATGGGCGATGCGTTCATTCCGGGCGGCGGCAGCACGGCGGTGCTGACGCGGCCGTTCAAGGACAATGTGCTGACCTCCGATCCGGCGCGCTATGCGCGCAATGCCGCGATCGTGGCGGCGGCGGGCCATGTCGCCATCGGCGATCCGACGATCGGCTGGATCGACGCCGCTTTTGAACTGATGGGCAAATTTGCCGATCCGGAATATCCGCGCCGGACACTGACGCCGATCCTGGTCATATCCGCTGGCGACGACCGCGTGGTGTCGGCTGCCGCGGTCGAGCATTTCGGCAACCGGCTGAAGGCCGGCCGGGTGGTAACACTGCCCCATTCGAAGCATGAAATCCTGATGGAGCGCGACAGCATCCGCGAACAGTTCTGGTCGGCGTTCGACGCGTTCGTTCCCGGCACGCGGGAAGAATATGACGCGCTGGTGATGGCGCAGGACATGATCGAACAGGTCCGCGGCCCGGTGCATCTGGACGAGTTTTAGGCGCGACTGAGTGCTGGCCGATAAGTCAAAGCTGTCCGGCGACATACCAAGAGCCCTCATCCTGAGGAGCGTCTGAAAGACGCGTCTCGAAGGACGGGGGCGTCAGGCCGCGGCCTGCCAATCTGTTCTTTCCGCGCGCCGAGGAAAGCCAATATTCGTCAATGCTTTTAACGTGCGGCTGTTTGCAACGTCGTTGGTTGATTATCTCACACGCCCCCGTCCTTCGAGACGCCTGCTGCGCAGGCTCCTCAGGATGAGGGCTCCTTTGTAAATGCTACAAGCCAACTCGTGCAGATCGGAACGCTCTCGGCCTATTGTCTCAGCAAGGCCAGTGCGGCTGCGTGCGTGCGGCAGTCGCCGGCGGTGATGATGATCCGAGAGCGTGCTGCTTTTGCGTTTAACCCCTTTGCATAACGACGTTCCCGCTTAGCTCCTCGACGCGATCAACATCGATCAATATCGCCACACCCTTGCGGTCCGGGTCCTTCTCCTGCTCGAGCGGGATCGTCAGCTCCCATGCACGGTCCCGATCCGGCCCGCTTTCAACGATCCTTGCTCGGCCATGGAACCGAAGAGCACCGCCGCGATAAGGCATTTCGGAAGCCCGCGCTGCATTGCGGTAATAGATCACGACGCGCGGGTTTTCCTGGATATGGTGCTGCGACGAACGATGACTGCGTTCCCAGTATGATAAAGTTTCCGCGTCGAAGACGGCCACACTCCCCTTGGGGCTTATCTGCGGCTCGCCAGTCGCCGATGCTGTGCCGACAAGACACGGAACGCCATCGGCCACCGCATCGTGCAACAGCCGCGCAATCAAATCATCGAGCTTGATCATGTTTTCGCCTTTGCATTTTTAAGGACGTTCGCCCACTTATCGGACTCGGTGCGGAGGTAAGCACCAACCTCAGCGGGTTTAAGTCTCTCCGTTTGTGAGATGCCCTGTTTCGAATAGCTCTCCATGACGTCGGGAGAAGCATTGGCTTTCGCGATCTCTTCATTGATTTTGATAATAAGCGTCTCCGGCGTTCCAGCCGGCGCCAGCAAGCACAGCCATCCATCGACGTCGAAGCCCTGAAGTCCCGACTCGGACACAGTTGGCAGATTCGGCATCAGGTTTGTTCGGGTCGGACTCGATATCGCAATGGCTTTGAGAGAGCCTACGGCCGTGAGTTGTCCTACTGCCGAAACCGCGCCGAACGCCATCTGCACGCGGCCGGCCATGAGATCCGGGATTGCCGCTCCGATGCCGGTGTACGGGACAAAGGTTATGTCCGTTTTCGCCATTTGCACAAATAATTCGGCCGCGAGGTGGCCGGGCGTACCCACCGGTGCAATCGCAAAATTGATGCTCGCGGGATCTTTTCGGGCGAGTGCTATGATGTCGGCGACGGTTGCCGCCGGCACATTGGGCGCGGTCACTAGCACCATCCTCGTTCCGGCAATGATTGCCGTCGGGATGAAATCCCGTTCGTAATCAAAGCCTGGATCGGGAAGAAGAAACTTATTGACCGCATGATTGTTCCCGGTCACCAAAAGAGTGTAGCCATCGGGCTCTGATGTGGCCACGGCCTTGGCTGCGATGTTGCCGCCTGCGCCTGGCCGGTTTTCAACCACAACACCCTGCTTCAAATTTGTCGCCAGTTGGCGCGCCAGAATTCTGGCCCCGATATCGGGCAATCCGCCGGGAGAGATGCCCACCAGCAGGCGCACTGGGCGTGCAGGCCATTCCTGGCTCCAGGCTGATGATGTCGCAACTATGATGCCCAACGCGAGCGCTAAGGCTTTCTTGCGTCCCATATGTTTCCTCCCGTTTGCTTGAATTCGAATTCTTATTCGTTCGGCACAAACGTGCGGCTACCTGTGCCAATGCATATGGCGATGTCTTCGATGCTGACGCTTCGGGCTTGGAGACCTCCGTCGGCGGATGCTATTTCTGCTCGACGTGCAGAAGGCCCAGCTTGTCCAACATTCCAGCATTGGACACTTTGATGAGGAACGCCTCAGCGGACGTTGCTACGTGATCGGCCCATTGCCAATTCGGGAGGGTGAATATGTCATTGGCCGACCACGTGATCTCTCGATCGCCCACACGACTGACGCCATGCCCGCTGCGCACATAAACCAGCGTCGATGCGGTGCTGCGCGTGGTAGCAGTCCGCCGCGCTCGTGAAATCATGCACGCGCCGGCGTCGATCGTTGGGAGAATCTCACCATTGGTATCCGGATTGACGTAGCGAATCTCGCGGCTGCCGTCGGCACGTTGTGGCGCATCATCAAGCTGCTGCCGCGTCTCGGCCCATGGATACCTGAGCTTTGACAGACGGGGGACAGGCATATTCGTCCACCGCTCGGGCTCTAATCCCCCTTCGGTAGCAGGATGTTCGAAAAACACTTCGTCCCACGCGGCTACGAGCGGAACGTCCAGCACGTCGATCCACATGGCACGCCTGGACGTTTCATTGAAATGTCCGTGCCATGACCAGGCCGGCGTCAATATGAGATCGCCGGCCGACATCGGACACTGGACATCGTTGACAGTTGTCACGCCGCCGTCTTGATCCGTTATCAAGCGAATGGCCGCGATCGAATGCCGGTGCGGAGGCGCGGTTTCGCTTGGATTGAGGATTTGCAATGCGGCGCTGAGAGTGCCGGTTGTTCCAAGGCGTCCGCCAAATCCAGGATTGGCGAAAACGAGGACCCTGCGCTCGGCTTCTTCCCCGCTGACAGCGTCACCGACGATCTGTGCCAGTTCCTGAAGGTTCTGCCACCGCCAATGGCATACCGGTTCAGCCGCGCGAGGCTCGTGGGATATCGCTGCTCCGGCGTGCAACCAAAGAGGCAGCACTTCGGCATCTTTGAAGCGCTGCTCGAGAGTGATGTCGTCCATCATTTCCTCCCCTGACTTCTAACATTGCAAGAAGCCTAGGAGCGGAGCATTTACTTGTCAAGACAAGCATCTTACCAATCCGGCGACAATCCCTTTTTGAGGGAACCAATCATTTTCTTGAGAGCTTCGCGCAAGGCGGCCACTTCGCTCTCGGACAGTTCCTCTACTGCCACGGCCGTGAGGCCAAGCGCTTCGGGAACGAGTTTGTCGCGCAATAAACGGGCCTTCCCGGTCAAAAAAATCTTTCTTTGCCGTTTATCTCCGGGGTCGGAACCGCGCGAAATCAGCCCTTCAGCCTCCATGCGGTTTAGCGTGCGCGTCGTTGTCCCTTCTTCCTTCGAAAGACGCCGGCTCAGTTCGCGCTGACTTATCCCTTCCTCGGCCCAGAGAGCCATAAGGAACGGCCATTGTCCGAAAGAGGCACCATGTGGTTGAAGCCGTGCGTTGAGCGATCGGTCCATAAATCGCGACGCGACCGCGATCAGGAAGCCCACCGACTCCTCGATCACCAATGTCGTTTGACCAGACGACACCGGCTCATTTCCAAGATCATCGTACGTCCTGACGACTATTGTTTTCGGTGATTTGGTCATGTCTTAATCCATTGGTATTCAAGCCTGAGCCGCCGATCCGCCTCGGGCGATGAGAAGCCTGGATGCGCTAAGCTACAAAGCAGGCCGCAATGGCAGCAGATAAAACCTACTGCCTCAGCAAGGCCAGTGCGGCTTCGTGCGTGCGGCGGTCACCGGCGGCGATGACGGCGCCGCCTTTTGTCGCCGGTCCGCCATCCCATGTGGTGATGATCCCGCCGGCGCCCTCGACGATCGGGATGAGGGCGACGATGTCGTACGGATTGAGGCCGCTTTCGATGACAAGATCGACATGGCCGGCGGCGAGCATGCAGTAGGCGTAGCAATCGCCGCCATAGCGCGACAGGCGGACTTGCGTCTCGACAAGTTGAAACGCATCGAGTGTGCCTTCCGCAAGCAGGGCGGGATGGGTCGTCATCAGCGTGGCAGCGGACAGTGCTTCGCAGGGGCGGACCCGCAGTTTGCGTTCGGCCGGCTGCTGATTGGGGCCGATGCCGCGCCATAGGGCGCTGGAACCGTCGCCGGAAAAGCGTTCGCGCGTGAACGGCTGATGCATCAGCCCGTAGCAGGCGTTGTCCTTGTGCGTCACCCCAATCAGCGTGCCCCAGACGGGCATGCCGGAGATGAAGCTCTTGGTGCCGTCGATCGGATCCAGCACCCAGCAATAGTCCGCATCGGGCGCCTGGGAGCCGAATTCCTCGCCGATGATGCCGTGGGACGGGACGTTTCGCGAGATCATGCGGCGCATGACTTCCTCGCCGGCGCGATCGGCTTCCGTCACCGGGTCGAAGACGCCGCCACGCGATTTGTCGGCCGCATGCATGGCCGTCCGGAAGAACGGCAGAATGGCTTCGCCGGACAGGCGTGCGAGTTCATCGACGAAAGCTGCGAAATCGACCGGTTTCATAGGTTCTCCGCTCGGCCTTAATGGCAGTGCCGTGGATGTCAGATTCTGGCAACAGATACACATATCCATGGGTGATGCGCCATGGCAGGGCGCCAGATCGGGGACTGTTTTGCGGCCACGGTTCGCTGCGATTCTGCTGGCCGCCGGATATTTCGCCGTTGCCGGAGAATTTGTTCGAGTTTTCCCCAGGTTTGTCAGGTTCCTTGTCATGATGAATTTCCGATTGTACGGCCGGCCGGCGTCGCTTCCTGCAGAAAGATGCCTTCGGTTGGGTCCGGCTCGTCATCAATGGCGGGAGAATCGGTCCTGATGCCGCTTATCAATGCGGGTTTGGTGTCCGACGGCTGAAGTTGTCAGCAGTCCTGCTATTTCGTCAGGGAACGCACAATCTCCGTTCCGGCAAACTAGTCTGGAAATCAGTCAGTTATAGTGACCTATGTGTCGGAATGACGCATAGGTGCATCTGCAGCTATTTTGAGCTTGTTATTTTGCACTGCACACTGCATATTATTGCAGTGCGGCAACGTTGTTGCCGCCGATGCCCTCCTTGGGCGTTTCCTCCCTAGACTTGGGGCCGCCATGGCGACATGTGCGGCCTCCTTTCTTTTCGAGGGACCTAAAATTCCCCCAAAATCCCCGACATGAAATATGTTGCATAAAGAGCACAGACTTATGTCTTAACGCTCTGGCGCATCCCAGCCCTTGCTTTTTTGGCGAGAAAGTCCATATGTGAACGTGCAGCGCTTGTCGCTGCAATGCCCTCCTTGGGCGTTTCCTCCCTAGACTTGGGGCCGCCATGGTGACATGTGCGGCCTCCTTTCTTTTCTGGCGTAGATTTTCTCTTAGAAGTCCGTGCAGCTTTTTTGAGCGCTGCCTATTCGGCAGCCGCAGCGCCGGCGGCGCCCAGATCATTCGCCACATAGGCAGCGAGACGTTCCATCACCGTGGCGATGTCGCGCGACAGGGCGTCGAAATTGTCATTCCTCGCGATCTCGATCTCGTTCATGTACAGGGCGCGGTTGAACTCGACCTGCACCGCATGCCGCCCCATGGACGGCGCGCCGTAATGCTCGGTGATGTAGCCGCCGGCATAAGGTTTGTTGCGCAGGACGCGGTAGCCGAGCGCGCGCAATTCGGAATCGATGCAGTCGACAAAACTAGCGTCGCAACTAGTGCCGTAGCGGTCACCGACCACGACATCGGCGCGCGGACGCTCGTCGCTGCGCAGGCCCGCTTCAGCGAGCAGATTGGCTGACGGCATCGAATGGCAATCGACAAGCACGGCAAGGCCGAAGCGCCGCCACGAGCGTTCCATCAGTTTATGAAGTGCCTGATGGTAGGGCCTATGTAGGCCTTCTATCCTGCGGATCGCTTCCGCAACAGGCAGCCTGCCGGCATAGATCTCCTGGGATTCGCTGACGATGCGGGCGATCGTGCCGAGGCCGCCGGCGACCCGGATGGACCGCGTGTTCGCATGCGAGGGCAGCCTTCCCTCGAACATGCGCGGATCGAGCTCGAAGGGCTCCCGATTGACGTCCAGATAGGCGCGCGGAAAATGCGCGCGCAGCATCGGCGCACCAACGGCGAGCGACGGCAGGAAGAGCTGATCGACGAACGCATCCTCGGAGCGCCGTAAGGTCAAGGCGTCGAGCCGCGCCGCCTTGATGAAATGCTCCGGATAGACGCAGCCGGAATGAGGAGAGGAGAAGACCAGGGGGCTTGTCAGGAATTCCGGTTCGATGACGTCGAACGGCGGGTCGAGCTCCGGTGCAATGGCATAGACGCCAGCACCAGCGGTCAGACCACCGTTCTGTTGCCCCGCCCCGCCGTTCGAATCCCGCTCGTCCATCGATGTTCCGTGCCGGGCTGGAACGCATGGTTCCGAACCCTATGTGCCAAACCTAATGTGCCAAGCCGCGCCAGCGCTGTCCATCGCCGTCTGTGGAATTATTGCCGATAAGTTTCGCAATTCGGCCATAATCTAGGAACTCTTCACGCTCAATTAACCCAGTATGCGTTTTATGGAAGACGATTCCCCAACGAGGCTGTGATGAACGAAATCCCTGTTGCCGCAACGAGAATCCTCCTCGCGGAAGATGACAATGATATGCGCCGGTTTCTGGTCAAGGCGCTCCAAAACGCCGGCTACACGGTTTCGTCCTTCGATAACGGCCTGTCGGCCTATAATCGCTTGCGCGAGGAGCCGTTCGAACTGCTCCTGACCGATATTGTGATGCCGGAAATGGACGGCATCGAACTGGCGCGCCGCGC
>JAQGJO010000334.1 GCA_028290595.1 Hyphomicrobiales bacterium
CATACGAGATGCTAAAGCGAAGCCCTGCACCGACTGCCATTTGAACTTTCCTTATTACGTCATGGACTTCGACCATCGGCCGGAGTTCCAGAAGGAATGGGCAATCGCGACCTTGCCTCGGTTCGGCTCGATCGAGCGCGCCAGGACTGAGATTGAAAAGTGCGATGTGGTCTGTTCTAACTGCCATCCGCGAACGTACTTTTAAGAGGCGAGAGAATAAGAAGAGAATAGAGAAAAGCGTGAATTCGGAAACATAAGTGATTTCCGAGAGATGCGGGTGTAGCTCAATAGTAGAGCAGCAGCCTTCCAAGCTGCTGCTCTGATCAAAGGTCATCAAGCGCGGTTCGAAAACCGTTCGCGCGCCGTCATTACCCGGCATTCGATATTGACCTCGCGCTGATAGATCTCTTTGCTCAAGAAATTCAGCTCCGCATCGCGTGCCACTTGCGCGACGTCAATGAACCAGGACTTTGGACGGCCATCCGAACCGTCGTTCCAGCGGTAGCCGCGCGCTTTCAGTGCGTCTTTCAATTCAAAAGGCGACCCCTGCGCCCAGATGCGGACGGTCGATCGACGCGCGCAATCTATCAATTCGGCAAATACGGACTGAGACGTCGCCTGCAGCGGATAGGCAAGTATCTCTACGAGAGCATGGCAGTCGTCGATCGCGCGATGCGCATTGTGGAAGTGCCCGATTTCGGCCAAGAGGTAGCCGAGCTTGGCGCCGCCAAAGCCGTGCCTGCGCCAGTCGATCTCGGTCTGGGTGCAGGCCCAGTGTTTATGTTCGAAGATCGGCAGCAGTCGCTCGGCGAACTTCCGGTCAAAGGCCGCGTTGTGGGCAATGACGATGTTGGCGTCGGCGACGAATGCTTCCAAGACGGCGCAGTCGATCCGGTGCCCGGCGACCATTTCATGCGTGATGCCGGTGAGGTCCGTGACCAAGCCAGGGATCGGGATGGACGGTTCATTGTAGGACTGGAAGACGCCGCCGACGCCGGTGATCTCATCCGTTTCCGAATATCGGAATTTGACCATGGCCACTTCGATGATCTCGTCCTTGGCGGGGTCGAGGCCCGTCGTCTCAACATCGAGGATGATACCGAGCTTGCCGCTGTAGCCTGCGGGCGTAGCCGTAGAAATCCTTGGGACCAGGCGACGAAGGATTTTGAAGTTGCCGGTTGCCTCAAGCTCACGGGCGAGGCTCTCGTCGTCGTCGCTGGTGCGATGCGGTTGGGTGATCGCGGATTGAGTATGGATGTTCATGGCTGCCTTCTATGTCTGGTTCTTGGCGGTGAAGTTGGGAGCAACCGCACCGGCGATGGCGGTATCGTCCCTCGGCGTATCGAGGGTTTCGGACGCGGGCGCTGTTCGCACCGCCTCTATCGGTTGGGTCGCCAGCGGTGAATGAACCAGGATCGCCTGGATATCCGCCCGGTCGAGATAGCCGGCGGCGAACAAGGCCGTGGCAAGGCCTTCAAGCGCGTGCTGGTTCCGGCCCAGCAGTTCGAGAGCCGCCGCGTAGGCGCGGTCGATGGTCGCGCTCACCGCCGAACGCAGGCTATCAAGCAGGAGAAGGTCACGGCTGCTTGACGCGCCGGGTATGCAAACCAACCCGAACTCACCAAAACCGTAGTCCGTCTCCAGACGGGCCGCGAGCATCGTGGCGCGACCAAGATCGCTTTCGTCGCTACCGCCGGCGCCGGCCGTCACTTCGCCGAAGGTGAGCTGTTCGGCGGCCCGTCCGGCAAGAAGCGTAACGAGGAATTTTTCAAGATGCGAACGGGTTATCGCCCGCATCTCGCCCAGGTCGCTTTCGGCAAGGCCGCCGGTGCCGCCGATAGATAGCGCCTTGGGGACGGCCAGGCCCTGCGCCAGCAAAGCAATGGCATGTCCGGCTTCATGGTAGGCGACACGGCGGCGCACGTCGGCGGGCCATTCGGGCTGACCGTTGCGTGCGGCCTCAAGCAGATCCTGAATTTTGATTGGACGGCCGGAGCGGCGTGCGCGGCCACGCGCTTCACGCACGAACCGTTCCACATCTGCGCCGGTGCCACCGCGAGCAGCGAGGGCCACTTCGCGAAGGTCAGCGCCGGCGAGCTCGGCGCCGAGGTGGGTGCGCAAGATGCCGACCAGTGAAGGCACATCGGGCAGGGGAATCTCGATGTGGCGGTCAAGACGACCGGAGCGTACCAGGGCCGGGTCGAGCCGAGAGGGTTCGTTGCAGGCCGCGATGACGACGACGCCCTCCCTCCGGTCAAACCCGTCAAGGCATTCCAGCAGCGTGTTGGTGATCGCCGTCCACCAGTCGTCGTTCCATTTGCCGCGGCCCCGAGCGGGGAGCGTGTCGATTTCGTCGATAAACAAGATTGATGGATTCTGGAGGAGGGCCTCGGAAAAGGCCTTTCGAATGGCCTGCGTCACGCTCCCCAAGTGGCCATCGCGATACGCTTGCCATTGCGAGTAGCTGGTCGCGATGAAGTGGACGTTGGCCTCACGCGCCAAGGCCCGCGCGAAGGAGGTCTTGCCCGTGCCGGGCGCGCCGGTGAGAAGGCAGCCCTTGGCAACCTCGGCCCAGGCCAGCCGCCCGGCGGCGTAATCACGCAGATCCTCGACCAAGGCCAAGCCCCACGGTTTAGCGGCGCCGAGCCCATGCATCTCGGACAGGACAGGACCATGCTCTGCGTCCTGAGATTTCGCGGTGACGAGATGACGGAGCCGCGCGAGCGAACGATCGACGCCAATGTCGGCGCGTACCGCGATGTTCAGTGCTTCCAACGTGGTGACTTTGGCGAGGCCGTCGTCGACCGCGCCGGGATGGCGGCCGGAAATCGCCTCGATCACTTTTGCAACTGCCGGTCCGTCCAGCCGTCCCAGCACGATGCGATGTTCGGCCATACGAGCCAGATGCGGCGGAAGCAGGCGATCGGGTTCGGCGGCAATGCCGACGATCGAGCAATGCCGCTGCACCGCGGCGGCGAACTCGGCGTTGCCACCCTTGGCTGCCTTTCGCGATTTGTCTTCGCCGCGCCGTACGAAAAAGGCGACCGTCCGCGGCGCCGCGACGGCCGTGTGTTGGAGGGACAACAAGTCGCCATCGAGCACCGGCGCTTGCGTGCCGATCACATACTTCTTGAAGAGCCGCTCGACGAGGTCGACGTACTCATCTCCCGGAACTTCAATGATCGCCACGTTGTCACGGTCCTGCAACCTGGCCAGCACATCGCGCTGAGGGTCGAGTGCCTGACCGAGCAGAACGGCGACAGCCACTTCATCCGGCTGCAGGACGCCGCCTGAACTGCCGTCGCCGGTTTCCTCTTCCTTATCCTCAAGACGCAATGGATATTGATGCTGGTCGCAGATATCGTCGGATGATTGCGTCGGCAGC
>JAQGJO010000353.1 GCA_028290595.1 Hyphomicrobiales bacterium
TCGATCCGGCGCATGTCGCCTCCAGCGTGCTCAGGCGCATCGCCAGCAGCGTCAACCTGCCGGATTTCGCCAGAGTCGAACTCGATCTGCGTGAAAGGCGCGCCGCCGTGCGCGAGGTGTTTCTACGCCTGCTCGACGGGAAAGCGGAAAAAGCCTGATTCAGGCGCGGCTGCGACGTAGGGTCTGCAGCGAGAAGGCAGGCTCGGCGCGATCGCTCTGTCCGGCCCGTGCCATGGATTTCAGCGCGCGCGGCGGCAGCGGCAGGCGCACTCGCACCAACGTGCCGGCGTTTTCGACGGAGCGGATGCGCAGCGAACCGCCATGCAGTTCGGCCAGCGAGCGGGCGATCGCCAGGCCGAGGCCGGAGCCTTTGAGGCCGTTCTCAAGCGGCGCATTGATCTGCTCAAATGGCCGGCCGATACGTCCCATCGCTTCCTGCGATATGCCGCAGCCGGTATCTTCCACATAGATGTTGATGGCGCCGTCGATGAGCCGGCAGCGCACACCGACTCTGCCTTCTCCAGCGGTAAAGCGAACCGCATTGCGCAGAAGCTTGCCGAGGATGCGTTCGATGGCGTCGCGGTCGGCGCTGACATGAACATGCGGGCAGGCGTCCGCGGCGAGAACGATGTTCTTGGCGAGGCTGGTCTCGCGAACGCTCTCGATGGCGGAGGAGATCGCCAGCGCGATATCGAATTCGGTTTTCTGCAGGGTGACGCGCCCGGCCTCGAGCGACGACATGTCCAGCACGTCCGAGATGATGCCGAGGAGATGCTGGCCGCTTTCGCGGATATGCGCGGAATAGTCGAGATATTTCGGCGAGCCGAGGGTGCCGAAGGTCTCCTGCTCCATGATTTGCGAGAAGCCGATGATGGCGTTGAGCGGCGTGCGCAATTCATGGCTCATATTGGCCAGGAATTCCGATTTGGCGCGGTTGGCGAGTTCGGCTTCGGCTTTTTGTTCGAGGTAGCGCTCGGCCATGTCGGCCAATTGCCGGGCCTGAATTTCCAAGGTCTGGCGGGATTTTCGCAAGTCGGCGACCGTCGCCATCAGGCGGCGTTCGGATTCCATCAGCTTTTCTTCATGCAGCTTGTGGACGGTGATGTCCGATCCCACCGAGACATAGCTGCCGTCCTTGGTGGCGCGCTCGTTGATCTGCAGCCAGCGTCCGTCGCTGAGCTGCGCCTCGTAGGAGCGCGCCTTGACGTCGCTGCGTTCGTTGACCGGCACCTGCATCAGGACGACGGGCGATGTCGCCAGCGCCAGCACGTCGTCGATCGGCGTTCCCTCGCGATCGCAGCCCGGCGGCAGGCTGTAGAGTTTCATGAAGCGCGAATTGCAGGCGACGAGCCGTTTGTCGGCGTCCCACAGAACGAACGATTCCGAAATCGATTCGATGGCGTCCTGCAGACGTTCGCCCGCGGTGAGCGATTGTTCCGCAAGCCGACGCTGTTCGGTGATGTCGAGGGCGATGCCGACCAGATGCGCAGCAGCGCCCGGCGTCTGCCGCACGATTTCAGCGCGGGCGCGCAGCCACAGCCAGTGGCCGTCCGCATGGCGGATGCGAAAGGTGCGGTCGATCGTCTGCTTTTCCGATGTCAGCAGAAATCTAGCCACCGCATTGAGGTCGAGATCGTCGGGATGGATGAGCTTGGCGGCATCGCCCACCGACATGAAGCGGCCTTCCGGTACAAGGCCGATGAGCTCGTACATGGAATCCGACCACATGATGCGACCGCTCGCGATATCCCAATCCCACAATCCGCAATGGCCGCGATTAAGCGCCAGGTCGAACTTCGCGCCGAGCTGTTGGCAAATGGCCGCTGCCGCCTGGGCGCGATTGGCCTGCATGAAATAACCCAGCGCCAGCACGCCGATGATGAGGACGACGAGGGCGGCGAGGATACCAAGCCGGATGATCGCGGCGCGCCAATCGGCGAGCACCGCATCGAGCGGTCGCGCCACGACGACCTGGCCGAACGGCTCCTTCAGCGTATAGGCGCCGGCCAGGGCTTCGCGACCATCGGCCAGCCGCGTGCGGATGATGCCGGCCTTCTCTCCCAGTACGATGAGCGGCTGGGCGTCGCCGAGATAGTCCGCCAGGGTGCCTCGGATTGCAGTATTCCCCGCCGCCACAGCAACGATGTCACCGGCCGCATTGCCAAGTAGCGCGATGGTGCCAGCCGCCGGGTTGCGGGATTTGAAGGCGTTGGCGAGAAGCTCATCGGCATGGGCGATCGGCCGGGCAAGGTGGTGGGCCGGGGCCGCGGCCGAACGATCGATCGCGATGGCCAAGGCCGTCGACGTCAGTTCAATTTCAGCGGCTGATTGTTGCAGGGCCTGCTCGCGCAGGGCCACGGCGACGATCCAGGCGGCCGAGATCAGGACAAGGCAGAACATGGCCGCCATCAGAGGGACTGCGAGCCGCAAAACGCTTTCATAGCGTGGGCGGCTAGCCCCATCTGTCAGCAAATTTGCGCGTGAGTTCGTTCTGGAAGAAACTGCGCAAGCAGTCGCGTCCAGCACGTTTGCACGTGCCATGAGTGGCCCCCTGAATTAAAACATTTGATCCGCCGTCATGTGCCGCATCACAGCGAATCAGGGCCAGTTGAATCCCGGGCCGGTGATTTGTCCAGTATTTAATGAATCGTTTACTATTTTTTGTCGGGCCACCGCCTCTAACTAACTGTCAGGCGAGTGAGCGGGTGACGATATCGCGCACGTCGGCCGAAAGATTGTTGGCTGCGGCGATGCGCTGGAGGGCGGCGTTGGCTTTTGAACGCCGTACCGGCTCAAGCCCTTTCCACGACCGGAACGCGACCAGCAGGCGCGCCGCGACCTGCGCGTTGCGCTTGTCGATGTCGAGCACGTTGGTGGCCATGAATTCGTAGCCCGATCCGTCCGCCGCATTGAACTGGGTCGGGTTGGCCATGGCGAACGTGCCGATGAGCGAACGCATGCGGTTGGGGTTCGACATGGAAAACGCCGGGTGCTGCATCAGAGCCCGGATATGGTCGAGCGCTCCGGCTTCCGGAATCATCGCCTGCAGGGAGAACCATTTGTCGACAACGAGATGATCGTTCTCGAATTTCTTGTAGAAATGCTCCAGCGCCTCGTCGCGTAGCGACGGCGCATGCAGCACCAGCACGCCGAGCGCGCCGAACATCTCGGTCATATTGTCGGCGCCGCGATATTGCTTCAGCGCCCGCGCGCCGCCTTCGGCTGGGTCGGCCGCGGTGATGAGATCGAGCGCCGTCAGCCGCAGGGCGCGCCGCGCAGCGCCCGCCGCATCCGGCACGAACGGCGTCGCCGTCGACAATTCGTCGTGAATTTTCGTCAGCGCGCCAGCCTGCGCCTGGCCGAGCGCCGAGCGCAGCGCCCGCCGCGCATCGTGGATCGCGCCGGGGTCAACATCGGAGGCGATTTCACGGGCGAGATCGGATTCGCCGGGCAAGGTCAGCGCCAGCGCCGCAAAGGCTGGATCGTCGCGCCATTGCTCGCACACCCGCGTCATCGCCGCGCAGAAGCCGGCCGGATCAGCGGGCGCGCCGCCTGCGCGTAGCGCAGTGACGGAGGCCTGCATCAGCCGGGTCGCATAGGTCTGCGCCGCCTGCCAGCGGTTGAAATTGTCGGAATCATAGGCGAGCGACAGACGGAGCGCCTCTTCGGAGGAATCGAAATCCACCCGCACCGGCGCGGAACATCCGCGAAACAGCGAGGGGACCGGCTTTGCCGCGACATTCTTGAAAACGAGCTTGCGTGTCTTTTCCGTGAGGTCGAACGTGCCGCGCGCGACTTCCTCGGCGCTGGCGCCGCCGGCCTCGTTGGCCTCTGGCGTCTGCAGGGCAATTTCGGTTCCGTCCTGGGCGATGAGACCGAGTGAGATCGGAATCACCTGCGGCAGTTTTTCGATCTGCCCCGGCGTCGGCGGGCAGGACTGTTCGAACTCCAGCGCGTAAGTGCGCGCGGCAGCATCGAATGTCTCGCGAACCTTGACGACTGGCGTACCGGCCTGGCTGTACCAGCGCATGAACTGCGTCATGTCGCGGCCGGAGGCGTCGGCGAAGCAGGAGATGAAGTTTTC
>JAQGJO010000382.1 GCA_028290595.1 Hyphomicrobiales bacterium
TTAAGAGCGGGTCGAAAAAAGACCTGACAAAATCCGATTCCAGCTACAAAAATTGCTCCAAAATTTGCAAGAATATCTTTCTAAGTGATTGAATAATAACGAAGTAGAATCCGGTTTCGATCCTGTCGGGTGCGCCAGTTCATTGTGAAGTGCCAACGATCGGCGACTTTACGCGCGATGCTTCTGCAGGCGTCTGCAGAATTGTTTTCCTGTCCGTGAAGCCCATGTGTCGCATCAGCACGGCTCAACTGCGAATTGCCGTGCGAAGCTCGAGCCATCTGGCGTAACGGGTCAGCGGATAGCAAAGGCAGAAATAGATCACCGCCACGAGGCCATAGACCGTGAACGGTTCGAAGGTCGCGTTGTTGATGGCGTTGGACGTCTTGACCAGTTCGTCAAAACCGATGATCGAGGTCAGCGCGGTGCTCTTGATCAACTGCACCAGAAAGCCGACGATCGGCGCGCGCGTGATCGCAAAGGCCTGAGGCAGGATGATCAGGCGCAGCTGCGATATGTAATGCAGGCCAAGGCTTTGAGCGGCGTCCCATTGACCCGTCGGCAGGGATTGTACGCCACCCCGCCAGATTTCCGCCAGATAAGCGCTCGCACAAAGCGTCAGCCCGAGCGCCGCCGCGGTCCATGCCTCGATGCGAAAGCCGAGCAACGGCAGGCCGAAGAACAGCAGGAAAAGCTGCATCAGCAGCGGCGTGCCCTGAAAGAGGCCGATGTAGTATTCGCCGCTTCGACGCAACCAGGGGCGCTTGGATATACGCAGCAACAGGATGAGAATGCCGACGATCGCCCCACCCGCGAAGGCCACCATCGACAACAGGATGGTCCAGCGCGCGGCAAGCAGCAGATTGCGGACAATATCCCAGAGGGTGAACTCGATCATGCCATGCCCCCCGGTATCACCTTCCGGCCAGCGGCAAACAGCAGTCTGCGCAGACCGATGCTCAAACCGAGATAGACCAGCGTGATGATGAAATAGGTCTCAAAGGCACGGAAGGTGCGGGCCTGCAGCATATCCGCCTCGTAGGTCAATTCCCGCACCGCGATCTGCGACACTACCGAGGATTCCAGCATCATGATGATGATCTGGCTGGTCAGCGCCGGAAAGATGACCTTCAGCGCCTGCGGCAGGACGACCTTGACGAAGACCTGCACGGGCCTCAGGCCGAGTGCCGTCGCCGCTTCCTTCTGGCCCGTTGGAACCGCATCGAGACCGGCCCCGACGATCTCCGTCGTATAAGCGGTCATGTTGAGCGTCATGGCGAGCATCGAGGCGACGACCGGATCGAGCCGGATGCCGAAGCGCGGCAGGCCGAAGAAGATGAAGAACAGCTGGACGAGAAAAGGCGTGTTGCGGATCAGCTCGACATAGGCCGAAATCGCACTACGCAATATCCGGTAGCGGCTGCGCCTGGCAGCCGCCCCGAGGATGCTCAACACGATGCCTAGCACCGAGGTCACAACGATCAGGAAGATCGTCATGGCCGCGCCGTTGGCAATCGCTCCGACTGCTTCTTCCAACCAGCCGAAATCGAGCGCATAGCCCATTCTCAATCCTTGAGATTGTCAGGGTTGAGCGGCACCTTCAACCATGCCTCGGCGCTTTTGCTGAGAGAGCCGTCGGCCAGCATCTTGGCCACGATGTCGTTGACAAGCTTCTTGAGGCGATCCTCGCCCTTGTTGACCGCCATATGCGAGGGCGACGTCATCAGCTGAAACTTCTGCTCGGGCTTCAATGCGTCCTGCTTTGCAAGCACCTGGGCGCCGACATCGTTACCGACGACCATCAATTGCGTCTGGCCTGATATGAAAGCCTGAATGACGGAGTTATAGTTGTCGAACCGCTTGATGTCGGCGGAGGCCGGCGCCGCTGCGGTCAGTGAGGTGTCTTCGAGCGTGCCGCGATTGACCGCAATGCTCTTGCCCGCCAAATCTTCCTTGACCTTGACCTCAAGGGCAGCGGGACCGATGACGGCGATGTAGTAGGGTGCATAGGCTGCCGCATAATCGAGAACCTCGGCGCGTTCCTTGCTGTAGCCAACGCTCATCAGCACGTCGACGCGATGTTCCGTCAGGTGTGGAATACGGTTCTGGCCGGTTACGCTGACCGGATTGAGCTTGACCTTCAGCGCATCGGCAATCGCTTGTGCGACATCCATGTCATAGCCCTTGAGGCTCATGTCGGCGCTGGCGGACGAGAAGGGCGGGAAGTCCGAGAAAACGCCGACATTCAGGACGCCGGCCTTGGCGATATCGTCAAGCGCATCAGCCTTCGCGTTGCTCGTTGCCATGGCAAGAATGGCACCGCCGAGTATGACGACTGCCGCGAACGACGATTTCAATGTGGATTTGGTTGTCATCTTATTCCCCTGTTTTGAGTTATTTTAGAAACCAGACTTCGCGTCAGCTGCGACATGCATTGCCCGATCGCATTAGGCCAAGCTTCAAGGATCGTGCTTCCGGCTTTGCGAACGCGGCGAAAGTTCAGACTTTAAGCCATTTCCCAGCTTTTTGCCGTGTTGCGCATATTAGGTGGCAAATCGAATTGAAAATCAATTGACAATGTTGTTGGCTATGATGTGAGAAAAACTCACGCATCGTTCCATTCGGAGAGCCGTCCTTGTCAAACCGCCTGCCGCCACTCAACCCATTGAGAGCCTTCGAGGCGACCGCGCGGCGCGGATCGGTTTCGGCCGCCGCGCGCGAACTCAATGTAACGCACGGCGCGGTCAGCCATCAGATCCGGGCGCTGGAGCTCTCCTTCAATGTCTCGCTGTTTGTTCGCGGCGGCAAGCGCCTGAAACTGACCCCGCAGGGCGCCCTTCTACTGCCGGCGGTCACGCATGCGTTTGGAGAAATTGCCGCAGCGACAGCAGCCATGACCCGGCCGACAACGAGCGGGCAATTGCGATTTGCGTGCGTGCCGGCGCTGCTGTCGTTCTGGATGATCCCGCGGCTGCACGAGTTCACCGACCAGTATCCCGATATCAGCCTGACGCTGATCGCTTCGAACGACTTGGCACAGCTCCATTCGCCCGATATCGATCTCTGCCTGCTTTACGGCAATGGCGACTGGCCGGACCACTGGTCGCGGCTCTGGAGTCAACTGGTGCTGTTTCCCGTCGTCAGCCCGGCGCTCTTGAACATGCAGCCCCTTCGCACAATTCGCGATCTCAGCGACCACATCATCCTGCATGCGGATGACGGGCGGGAATGGAACACATGGCTTGCCGCTGCCGACAGCGAGGTGATCCCGCGCCGGCGCCAGCATTTCATGAGCGATGCACGCCTGTCGACAGAAGCGGCGCTGCATAATCAGGGGGTCGCACTGGGCGATACGATCACCGCCGGCGGTCTGATCGCCAAAGGCGAGTTGATTGCGCCGTTTGACCTGACAGTTCCCGCCAACAATGCTTTTTACGTCGCCTGCCGCAATGACGTTCGTGCCGCCCCGATCGTCAAGGTTTTTATCGACTGGCTGTTTTCAGCGCTCGAGAGCGATCCCATGCCGGAACCGCAACATGCCGCTCGTACGTTGATCCGCGCCAAGACGCCCCTTGTGGGCACGCCGGAATGACAAGCCGGGTTTAGTTGGAGCCAGAGCTTGCAGATGGGGCGCCAGGACGCCCGGTGCGGCGGCCGTCAGAAAAACGCCCGGCCATTGGCGCAAATTTGGCTCAGTTGGTCTGCATCTCGCCGCGCCAGGGCTTGCCATCGTCGCCGTTGCGGCGGATGAGCTGCAATTGATTATTGCGGCCACTGCATGGCATGCAGCGGCGCAGGGCGAACAGCGACACGGGAGAACTACTCATGGACATGAAGGGCAGCGAGACGATCAAGGCGCCGATCGAAGCGGTTTGGGCTGCACTGAACGACCCCGAAATATTGCGCCAGTGCATACCTGGCTGTGAGGACCTCAAGAAGCTGTCCGACACCGAAATGACGGCGATCGTGGTGCTGAAGATCGGGCCGGTCAAGGCTCGTTTCGAGGGCGCCGTGCAGCTTTCCAATCTCAACCCGCCGAACGCCTATACGATATCCGGAGAGGGCAAGGGTGGTGTGGTCGGTTTTGCCAAGGGCGGCGCCGATGTTTCGCTGGAGGCGCTGGGTGCTGCTGAGACAGTCCTGACCTATGTCGTCAAGGCCGATGTCGGTGGCAAGATCGCCCAGCTCGGCGCGCGGCTGATCGATTCGACCGCCAAGAAGCTAGCCGGCCAGTTCTTTTCGAGCTTTGGGGAAAAGGTCGGCGCAGGCGTTTCGGCCTGAAGCAGAGCGGCTTGATCTCCATTCGTCTTCCGCCGCATGACGCGGCCGAGGGAACCCGGAAGCAGGGTTGCGAATTATCCCGGCACGATCATGAATATGGAGATTTGAAATGTATAACATTGTTTGGCTCGTCGGCGCCGTCGTCATCGTTCTCGCTGTTCTTTCCTTCTTCGGCCTGCGTTGATACTGACTATCAACGCATATCGTCAGATTTGTTCCGGCAACACGGCCGGTTGGCGCCCGCACTGTCACATCTCTGTCGCATGCTCCTGTTTCTGTGGCCCAAAACCATAAGGAAATATTGCCATGCCGATGGACCAGCACGACCAGCTCGAACGTATCAAGGCCGAAATCGCCGACAGCTTCGATGAAGAGCTGGAAATGCAGCTCGACGAGGATCGCCTTGATGAACTCGTCGTCGAGGGAATGACCGCGCCGGCCGAGCAGACGCTTGAGCGCAAGGTCTATTTCCGCGAACTGTTCCGGCTGCAGCATGAACTGGTCAAGCTTCAGGATTGGGTCCAGCACCAGAAGTTCAAGGTCGTGGTGATCTTCGAGGGTCGCGATTCCGCCGGCAAGGGCGGCGCCATCAAGCGTGTCACCCAGCGGCTGAATCCGCGCGTCTGCCGCGTCGTCGCACTGCCCGCGCCGACCGAGCGCGAGCGGGAGCAGTGGTATTTCCAGCGTTACGCCGCCCACCTGCCGACCGCAGGCGAAATGGTGCTGTTCGATCGCAGCTGGTACAATCGCGCCGGCGTCGAACGCGTCATGGGCTTCTGTAACCAGGACGAGCTCGAGGAATTCTTCCGCTCGGTGCCGGAATTCGAGCGCATGCTGGTGCGCTCCGGCACCATCCTGAGCAAATACTGGTTCTCGATCACCGACGAGGAACAGGAATTCCGATTCCAGATGCGCATCCACGATCCGCTCAAGCAGTGGAAGCTCTCGCCGATGGATATGGAGAGCCGCAAGCACTGGGAAGATTATACCAAGGCCAAGGAAGAAATGCTGGCGCGCACCCATACGCTCGAAGCGCCCTGGTGGGTGGTCGAAGCCGTCGACAAGAAGAAGGCGCGGCTGAACTGCATCGCCCATTTGCTGGCGCAGATCCCGTACCAGGATGTGCCCAAGGCAGCGGTCGAGCTTCCCGAGCGCATCCGGCATTCGGATTATCAACGCCATGACGTGCCCGACGAGATGTACGTTCTCGAGGTCTATTAAAAGTCGATTTGTAGAATGAACATCGCCCTGCCGCGTATGCCCCGGCGGGCCAATTCTTTTCGTGGATACCAAGACGCCGCGAGAGGGTCGATCACCGGTGAACGGACTTAAGCGAAGTAGTTGCAAACGCGCCGATTACGTTTTTGTGACAGGCGTATGACTGCAAGCAATCGGTCGCGACGCGGTGAAGTCAGCAATATTTGTCAGCCGCCTTCGTGGGATGTTGCCTTTCGCCAAAAGGGAGATCATCCAATGCTCATGAAGACCATCGACCACAAGCACAGCTATGCCGCGCGGATCGGCCGCGTCGTGGATTACCTGCACGACCATATCGAGGACGAGCTCAATCTCGACCTACTGGCCGATGTCGCGGCGATGTCGCGCTGGCACTGGCATCGCGTCTACACCGCCATGCAGGGCGAGACCGTGGTGGCGACCGTCAGGAGGCTGAGGCTGTCGCGGGCCGCCGACCGGCTGGCCAATTCCGACGCCGATCTCGCCGATATCGCAAAGCGCGCGGGCTATACCACGGCGGAAGCTTTCGGGCGGGCGTTCAAGCAATCCTACGGCATGACGCCGGGCGCTTATCGCGAAAGCGGCAGCCACGCACTGTTCAAGACCGCCAACCGGGCGAGCGACGCCGCTGGCTTTCCGGTCGAGATCGTGACGCTGCCCGTCATGCGCTGCATCTCCATGCCGCACAAGGGGTCATATATGCAGATCAGCCGCGCCTTCGAACAGCTTTTCGCGGCCGCCGGCCCGGCAGGCCTCGTCACGCGCCGGTCGCGCATGATCGGCGTCTATTATGACGACCCCGATGCCGTCGAGGAAGCTGCGCTGCGCTCGGCTGCCTGCCTGCCGATCGGCGAAGGCAGGGCAGTGCCTGATGGCTTGGAGACGATCGAGACGAGGGGCGGCGCCTATGCCAAGCTCTCCTACAAGGGCCCCTATGCCGATATGCGCGATGCCTATCGCTGGCTGATGGGCGTGTGGCTGCCGGCGTCGGGCCATGAGGCGGCTGACGGGCCGATGCTGGAGGACTATCTCAACAACCCGGCAGACACCGCGCCGCCGGAGCTCCGTACCGATATCCTCCTGCCTATCGAGGGTTGAGATGCAGCCGATGCCGCCAAACGTGGACACTGCATTCCAGGCTTTCCCGCCAGGGGTGCGGCATCGGCTCGGCGATATTCGTGCGATGATCCTCGGCGTCGCCTCTGGCGATGCGCGCATCGGCGCCATCACCGAAACGCTGAAATGGGGTGAGCCGGCCTATCTTACGGAAGCGACCGGCAGCGGCAGCACGATTCGCCTGGGGTGGCCGCGAAACAGTCCGGATCGTGCGGCGATCTATTTCATTTGCCGGACAAATCTGGTCGATACGTTCCGCGAAAGATTCGGCGGCATATTCGAATACGAGGCCAATCGAGCGGTGCTGCTGCCGGTTACAGGTGATATCGATCGGGCACCGCTCGAAATCTTGCTCTCGATGGCGCTGACCTATCACCTGCGGTGATCGCCAACGAGCCCGTCCAGACAAGCCCCGGACGGAATCGTGGCGCGGACATTGCTGACCGCGCCACGATGGAAACGTCTTACGCTGCGGCCGAAGCGGAGCCGGCCAACGGAACTTCCGAGATCGTCTTCAGCACCGCGGAGGCGATCTGGTAGGGGTCTCCCTGGGAGTTGGGGCGGCGATCTTCCAGGTAACCCTTGTAGTCGTTCTTGACGAAGGAATGCGGCACGCGGATCGA
>JAQGJO010000389.1 GCA_028290595.1 Hyphomicrobiales bacterium
CAAGAATATCCAAAATGCGTTGCCGGGGATTGAGCGAGGATTGCGAATCCTGAAAGATCATCTGCATGCGCAGCCGCAGTCCGGCGATGGCCGTTTCCGGCGCGGTGGCGATTTCGACACCGTCAAAGATGATGTTGCCGCGCTGCGGCGTGTAGATGCGCAGCAAGGTGCGGCCAAGCGTGCTCTTGCCTGAGCCGGATTCGCCGACAATGCCGAGCGCTTCGCCCGGCGCCAGGTTCACGTCGATGCCTTTCAGAATCTCGATCAGCGGCGGCCGGCCCAGCAGCGATGTCCGGGTGCGATCGGGCAGGGCGAGGCAAAGGCCGGTCGCGTTAAGAAGATCTGGCACGATCATAGTCCTCAATCTCGCGCCACAGCCGCCCGACGATGTCCGCAGGCACCGGATGCAGTCCTTTCTCCGGCTGATCATGCCGCGGCGAAGCGGCCATCAAGGCGGAGGTGTAGGGATGTTTCGGTGCGGCGAAGATTTCTGCCGTCGGGCCCTCTTCGAGAATGCGGCCGCCGAAAATAACCGAAACCCTGTCGCACAGATTGGCGACGACGCCGAGATCATGAGTGATGAACAGCACAGCGGTGCCGAAATCGCGCTGCAGAATCTTGATCAGTCGCAGGATTTCGAACTGCACCGTAACGTCGAGGGCAGTCGTCGGTTCGTCGGCGATAATCAGCGCCGGCTGGCATGAGAAGGCGATTGCAATCACCACGCGCTGGCACATGCCGCCCGAGAGTTCATGCGGGTATTGGCGCAGAACCCGCTCAGGCCCGCGGATTTGCACGGTGTTGAGCAGGTCGAGCGCGCGCGCCCGCGCGGCCTGATGGGCGAGGCCCATCTGCCTTTGCAGGACCTCGACGATCTGAGTCTCGATGCGCAGCACCGGATTCAGCGCGGTTGTTGGCTGCTGCAGGATCATCGCGATGGAGCGCCCGAGCAAATGGCGGCGCTCTTTCTCGGCCAAGTCGACGAGGTTCTGTCCCTTGAAGAGAATGCGGCCGGCGCTGACGTGGGCGTCTTCCGGCAGAATTCCCGTGATGGCCTTGCCGACCATGGTTTTGCCACCGCCGGACTCGCCGACGAGGCCGCAGATGCGCCCCGGCTCGATCGTGAGATCGATGCCGCGCAGGACCGGCGTCACGCGGCCGCGCTGCGTGAAGGCGACCTGCAGGCCCTGGATGTCGAGGACGTTCATCGTTGCATCATCGGATCGATCGCCTTGCGGAGACCGTCGGCAAACATGCTGAGCGCCAGAACGGAGATCATGATGCAGACAACAGGCAAGGTCATGACCCACCAGGCCTGATAGACGTAGGAACGGCCATCGGCGATGATGCCGCCCCAGGTCGGCACATCGCTGGCGCTGAAGCCGATGAAGGCGAGGACCGCCTCCACCACGATGGCGCGGCCCATTTCCAGCGCGAACAAAGCGAGCGCGATGGGGGCGATATTCGGCAGAAGCTCGCGGAACAGAATGCGCCGGTGTCCGTACCCGAGCACGCGCGCGGCGGTGATGAAATCCTGTTCGCGCAAGACCAGGACTTCACCGCGGATGACGCGGGCAAACCGCGTCCAGCCGATCAGCACGATAGCCATGACGACAGCGTCGAGGCCCGGCCCGGTGACAGCGACGAGCACGATGGCGAGCAGCATGGGCGGGAAGGACATGAAGACTTCGATCAACCGCCCGATGGCGTCGTCGATCCAACCGCCGAAATAGCCCGACAGCAGACCGATGACGACACCAAGCATGCCTGACAAGGTCGCGCCGAGAACCATGACGAGCAGAACCGGCCGTGTGCCCCAGATCAGCCTGGAGAGAATATCGCGGCCCAGGCTGTCGGTGCCGAGCGGGAAGCTGTCGTTATGATCCGGCAGCCAGAAGGGTGGAAGATGCTGCGACAACAGATCCTGCTCCATCGGATCGTGGCCGGCGAGCCACGGCGCCAGGGCGGCGATGGCGATGATGACAGCGAAAACAATGCCACCGATCCACAACTGGGGATTGATCCTTATACTCTGCCACAAGGATGTCCGCGCGTCGCTCACGCCAGCCTCACCCGGGGATTGACCAGCGTGTAGCTGATATCGATCAGCAGGTTCAGGACGATGAAAATGACCGCAAAGATGATTGTGACTCCCTGCAGGAGCGGGAGATCGCGATTGATGGCGGCGCCATACAGCATATTGCCGATGCCCGGATAGGAGAAGATCAGTTCGACGAGAACAGTGCCGCCGACCAGAAAGGTGAAATGCAGGCCGGTGATAGTGATCGTCGAGATCAGCGCATTGGGCAGGACGTGACGCAGCAGCACGCGCAAGGGCGACAGGCCCTTCACCCGCGCCAGCAATACGTAATCCTGACCGATGCCTTCCATCAGCGATGTCTTCAAAACGCGCGCGATCACGGCCGCGAGCGGCAGCGCCAGAGAGACGGCGGGCAGGAACATATATTCCAGCACTTCCTTCAGCAGCGAGAGACGCCCGGTCAGCAGACTCTCGAACAGATAGAACTGGGTCTTGAAATCGGCGGCCTGGACGGGATCGATCCGGCCGGAGATCGGAAACAGCGGCCACATCACGCTCAGGGAGAGAATGAGGATCAGGCCCCAGATGAATTCTGGCAACGACAGGGCAACCGCATTCATCGCATCGACCGTGTACTCAGGCCAGCGGCGGCGCCAGTAGACGGAGATGAGGCCGAAGCTGAGACCGATGACGATGGCGATGATCATCGCCACGAAGGCCAGCTCGAAGGTCGCGGGCAGGCGGTCCAGCACCAGCGACAGGACATTCTGCTTGACGCTGATCGACTGGCCGAAATCGCCGCGCAGCAGGTTGCCGATATAGATGATGAACTGTTCGCCGATCGACTTGTCAAAGCCATAGACGGCGCGAAGGTTGGCAATGTCCTGGGGGGTGGCTTCCCCGGGGATCATCATTGCGATGGGATCACCGGGGACGACACGCAGCAATACGAATATGAAAATCACGACTCCCAGCAACGTCGGGATGGCCATGAGGAGCCGCCGGGCGACGTAAACGATCGGCATGGATATTTATGCGGGCTTGAACTGTGTCGGCATCACGAAGCCGGCCGTATGCGGCGTGAACTTGAAAGTGTTCTTGTAAATTACCGGCTGATAGAACTGAAACAGCGGCAGGATATAGGCGTTCTCGGCAACAATGCGATTGATGGCCTTGTAACCGTTCAGACGTTTTGTCTCGTCCTTCTCGATAAACAGCGCTTCAAGGCCGGCATCCAACTGTCCACCCTTCCACGACGAATGCGGCTGCTTTGAATTCAGCGCCGTGCCGAGCGAACTTTCGGGATCGGCGCTGGCGTTGCCCCAACTGGCGAATGCCGCGGGTGCGAGCTTGTGTTGCGTGCGCAGCTCGAAGTGTTTGGCGATTTCGTAGACTTCGATATTGGCCTTGATGCCCACCTGCCGCCACATCTGAACGATGGCCTGGATGCTCTCATAATCCTTCGGCTTGAAACCGCGGGTCACCTGGATCGTGAGTTCAACCGGTTTGGCGGCTGAGAAGCCGGATTTGGCGAGCAGTGCAACGGCCTGTTTGGGATCGTAAGGCACCTTGATCGAGGGATCGTATGCCTTGTATTCGGGCGCCAGCAGCGTATCCAGCACCTTGGCATAGCCTTTGTGGATGCGTTCGACGATTGCCTTTTTGTCGACCGACATGGCGGCCGCCTTGCGCACATTGTCGTCGGCGAAAGGTCCGTCGCTGTTGAAGAACAGCAGTGCGACATCGGACACAGGATAACAGGCCGAAGAGAATCCCGGCTTCTTTCTCAGACGGTCGTATTCCTCGTAGGGCATGTCCATCGTGACATCGGACGTGCCGCGTTCGATCTCGGCGACGCGGCTCGACGCGTCCGTCGTGAATTTATAGACGACAGTTTCGAAGGTCGGCTTGCCGGCCCAGTAATCCTTGAAAGGCTTGAGACGCAGGAAGGAGCCGCGCTCATATTGGTCGAACATATAGGGGCCGCTGCCGATCGGCTGCTTCTCGAAACCTTCCCGTCCGACTTTCTCAAAATATTTTTGCGGC
>JAQGJO010000443.1 GCA_028290595.1 Hyphomicrobiales bacterium
CCCATGATCGACCTGGCCAACATCACCTTCGCTTGGTGGCGCTCCTTCTAGGAGCGGCAGTCGTCATGTCCTGACCCTTGCCGCCGTGATCCGGCAGGCATGGTCAATTCCGACACTCTCTCCGATCGCGGCGGCTCCATTTACGGAGCACCTCTATGTCCGCCTCAACACGCCCAATCATCCTGACCGGCGATCGCACCACCGGCCCGCTGCATCTTGGCCACTACGCCGGATCGCTGAAGAACCGCGTCGAGCTTCAGCACACGCACCGGCAGTTTCTGCTGCTCGCCGATGCGCAGGCGCTGACCGACAATGCCCATGATCCGCAGAAAGTGCGGCACAACGTGCTGGAAGTCGCGTTCGACTATCTGGCCGTCGGCATCGATTCGGCCTTGACGACAATCTGCGTACAATCTGCCCTGCCGGCGCTGGCCGAACTGACGATGCTCTACATGAATTTCGTCACCGTCGCCCGGCTGGAGCGCAACCCGACGATCAAGACGGAGATCCAGTTGCGTGGGTTCGAGCGCGATGTTCCCGCCGGCTTTCTCTGCTATCCGGTCGCGCAGGCAGCCGACATCACCGCCTTCAAGGCGGTTCTCGTGCCGGTGGGCGAAGACCAGGCGCCGCTGATCGAGCAGACCAATGAAATCGTCAGGCGCGTCAACCGCCAGATCGGCCGCGATCTCCTGCCCGAAGCCGAGGCGATGATTCCGGCGGTCGGCCGCCTGCCCGGCATCGACGGCAAGGCGAAGATGAGCAAATCGCAGGGCAATGCCATTCCGCTGTCAGCCTCGGCCGACGACATCCGCGCCGCCGTGCGGCAGATGTATACGGACCCCGATCATCTGCGCGTTGCCGACCCCGGCAAGGTCGAGGGCAATGTCGTCTTCACCTATCTCGACGCCTTCGGCGAAGACACCGCGATGATCGAAGAGCTCAAGGCCCGCTATCGCCGAGGAGGCCTTGGCGACACGACCGTCAAGCGTCATCTGGAAGATGTTCTGCAGGCCCTGCTCGCGCCGATCCGCGAACGTCGCGCCCGCTACGCGGCTGACCCTGCTTATGTGATGGATGTGCTGCGACGAGGCACAAGCGAAGCGAGAGCCCTAACGCAGGCAACGCTCGAGGAGGTGCGCGATGGGCTGGGTCTGTTCAGCTTCGCAGCCCCTGTCATTCCCGACGCGCCGAAGGCGCGAACGGGAAACCAGACGCTGCAACAGGGCTAATGCTGGTCGTTGGTGGCGTGTGCTGAATCACCAGGTCTGGATCCCCGCTCGCCTGCTGCGCAGCCGTCGGGGATGACAACGGCAGACTAAAGCCGGCTATGGCTGGCGATCCACCAGCCCTCCACCACCGTCCAGGCGAAATAGGCAGCGCCGGCAAGAAGAACCAGCAAAGCCACGCCGCCGAGAAATTCGACGAGGAACATGGCGGTGTTGACGAGCCCGGACTTGAACCGCGACCGTTCGACAGCGGGCGTTTGCGCAGCCGCCTTGGCCGGCGCCACCGAGGCTGCGGCCGCGGACGCCGCGGCCCGGCGAACCCGCACGGATGACAGTGCTTCCGCCCGAGCCGGAGCAGCTGCTGCAGCCGGAGCCGCAAAAACCGGGTTGGCCAAAGTGTCTGATGCCAGCGCCATTTCGCGCTCGACGAGCCTGCGGGCGATATATTGCGTGCAGGCGTCCACCATCGTGTCGACGCGCTCGCTTTCAGCCATGGTGACACGGCCATGGCGCGTATCCTGGATGAAGCGGTAGAGCCGCCGGTCCGGCCCCATTTCGATATAGCCGATCATGTCGATGAACAGCCGCGGCCGGTCGCCGGGCACGATGCCGGTGTCGAACAGATCCACGTCTTCCGGCACCTGCGCCAGCACCGGCTCGAGCGAATCGCGCAGCATTTCCAGCCGGGCGAACTCCGCCCCGCGCAATTCCGCCACGACCGAGGATTGCTCAGCCTGCTCGATGCGCGCGCTGCGTATGGCAGCCTTCAGGCTCGGCGTCACCACCTGCAAATCGGGCTTGTTGTCGTCGCGTTTGATTTCATCCATGACCTGATCCGAGGTTGCCTTTCACGTTAACCATGCTTCGGTAACCTTTCATTGACTATAGCGTCCCGGATGGGAGAAGACCAATACCGGCTTCCTTGAATGGTAAAGATCGAATGGTTTCAGCGGCGCGGCGGGCACAGGCTTGGGATCGCAGACAGGTCTGGGATTTCTGGATCGACCGCGGCGGCACGTTCACCGATGTGATCGGCCGTGCGCCCGACGGACGCCTCGACGTGCGCAAGCTGCTGTCCGATAATGTCGGCGCCTACACGGACGCCGCCGTCGCCGGCATCCGCGCCATTCTCGGCGTCGCTGCTGGTGAGCCGATCCCCGCAGGGCGCATCGGCTTCGTCAAGATGGGCACCACCGTCGCCACCAATGCGCTGCTTGAGCGCAAGGGCGAGAGAACCCTGCTGCTGACCACCGCCGGCTTTCGCGACGCGCTCGAAATCGGCAATCAGGCGCGACCGGATATTTTCGCCAAACACATCCTCAAGCCCGAACAGCTTTATGCCGGCGTCATCGAAGTCGCCGAGCGCGTGCGCGCCGATGGCACGATCGAGCAAGCCATTGATGCAGATGTCGTGCGCAAGCAGATCGCGCAGGCGAAGCAGGACGGCTATCAGGCCGTCGCCGTGGTCTTCATGCATGCATGGCGCTATCCTCAGCATGAGCGCATAGCCGCGGCGCTGGCGCGGGAGGCGGGCTTTCCGCAAGTCTCGACCAGTCACGAGACCTCGCCGCTGATCAAGTTCATCGGCCGCGGCGACACGACGGTCGCCGACGCCTATCTGACGCCGATCCTCAAGCGCTATGTCGATCTCGTCGGCGGCGAATTGAATGCGGGGACGCTAGGCAAAGACGCCCCACGGCTGATGTTCATGATGTCGTCAGGCGGCCTCACCGCCGCCAGTCTCTTTGCCGGCAAGGACGCCATCCT
>JAQGJO010000473.1 GCA_028290595.1 Hyphomicrobiales bacterium
TGAAATACGGCATCCGCGAAGAGACGAGTCCCGAATACTGGGACGGCTTTCCCAACATGCCGTTCGAGATCGAATTCTGGAAAGACCGTCCGTTCCGACATCACTATCGCATCTCCTACCGGCGCGATGAGGCAGAAGCCGAATGGCGCAAGCACCGCCTGTTCCCGTGACCTGACGCCTGCCTGAACGTGTCATGAGTTTTTCATCTTGGCACTCGATATGCATATTCACTTGCATATGGAGGCGGCCCAATGTTGCCTTCAGCCGGCCTCCCTCTGATCCCAGGCAAAGCTTGCTTCATGTATGACTTCGACATGATCGTCATCGGTAGCGGCCCCTCGGGGCGCCGCGCCGCAATCCAGTCCGCTAAGATCGGCAAGTCAGTCCTGGTTGTTGAGAAAGGCCGGCGTGTCGGCGGCGTATCGGTCCACACCGGAACCATCCCGTCCAAAACGCTGCGCGAGACGATCCTGAATCTGTCCGGCTGGCGCGAGCGCGGATTTTATGGGCGCGCTTATCGTGTCAAACAGGATATCGATGCGCCTGACCTCATGTTGCGTCTTCGAAAGACTCTCGATCACGAAGTCGAAGTTCTGGAGCATCAGTTCAACCGCAACGCGGTCAGAACCGTTCGCGGCGAAGCCAGCTTTGCCGGCTCCCACGAGATCGTGGTAACATCGGAGATCGGCGAGAAGCGCACTTACACCGCCGCGAATGTCTTGATCGCCTGCGGCACAAGGCCATATCGACCCGAACACGTGCCGTTCGATCGCCAGCATGTGTTCGACAGCGACGAGATGATCGACCTGCCGCGGTTGCCGCGCAGCCTGGCGGTAATTGGCGCCGGCGTGATCGGTGTCGAATACGCCACCATCTTCAATGCGCTCGATGTCGCCGTTACCTTGATCGATACGCGTTCGACGTTTCTGGATTTTGTCGACCGCGAGCTCATCGAGGAATTCGTGCATGACCTGCGCGACCGCAACATCTCCCTGCGGCTTGGCTCGGCAGTCACCTCGATCGATGTCAACGAAGCCGGCCGGGTGACGACGAAGCTCGCCAACGGCCGCAGCGTCGCCTCGGACATGCTGCTCTTTGCGGCCGGGCGCGTGTGCGCCACCGATCGCCTCAACCTCGCGGCCGCGGGTCTGCAAACGGATGAGCGCGGACGCATCGCCGTAAATCCGCACACGATGCAGACGGCGGTCCAGCACATTTACGCTGCCGGCGATGTGGTCGGCTTCCCAAGTCTCGCCTCCACATCGATGGAGCAGGGCAGGGTCGCTGCCTGCCATGCCTTCGACATGGCGCCGCACCCGCCGCCGGAGTTCTTTCCCTACGGCATCTATTCCGTGCCTGAGATTTCGACCGTCGGCATGAGCGAAGAGGAAGTCAGGAAGCGCGAAATCCCTTACGAGTGTGGCATTGCGCGGTTTCGTGAGACCTCGCGCGGGCATATCATGGGGCTGGAGGCGGGCCTGATGAAGATGATCTTCTCGACCAAGACGCGGCGTCTGCTCGGCGTTCATATCGTCGGCGAAGGCGCGACCGAACTCATCCACATCGGACAGGCCGTGCTCAATCTCAAAGGCACGATCGATTATTTCATCGAGAACACCTTCAACTATCCCACCCTCGCCGAGGCCTACAAGATCGCCGGCCTCGATGCCTGGAACCGCATGAGCAACGGCTGACATTTGGCTTCAACTTTGGTGTGTCATTCCCGCCAAGCGAAGCGCAGAGCGGGAATCTAGGGGCAACGTGCAGTCGACTAAGCATTGCCGGACATGACGCACGGAGATTTTAGATGACGGCCTCAGATACTGCCGGGATCGGCTACATCAATATCTTTGCGCAGGATGTGGATGTGCTGGTTAAGTTTTATGAAGCGCTTCTCGGATTTCCGCGCACCGATGGCGGGCGCTCGGCCATTTATCGCAGCGTCGATGCAGGCTCGGTTGAACTCGGGTTCAACGCCGACGCTGTTTATGAAATGCTCGGCGTGGGGGATCGCAGGCCGCCGATTCCAAAGCCCGTGAACGCCTATTTTACCGCGCGGATTGCAAGTCCGGAGGCGATCGAAGAGATCACCAAACGATGCATCGCCCTGGGTGGAAGTGCAATCAAGGGGCCCTACGCCACGCATTACGGGGCCACACAAAGCATGTTGGCCGACCCGGAAGGAAACTGCTTCCGAATAGAATTCCGGCCAAAGAAATCTTAGGAGCCACTTCTTTTTGTTTCGGTGTTCTTGTCGGTGTCCTTGGGCTCATTCCGGCCGGCGCTGACTGCTTGTCTGCGCGTTATCGTCGGTGGGTCGCTGGCTGGAAATGACTGCTTCAATTCTTCCGTCAGCTCCCGGTCTGCCACTTCCTTTGGAAGTTTCGATTTGTCCGTAATCGCGGATTTTCGTGATCTCTGCACCATCGGATACCCCTTCATGCAATTGACCCGGGCAACGCGAAGCTCAATCCAATCTGATCGCCAGTCTGATCCACAATGACCGCCAAGTAAATGTTTTAGCGTCAAGATCGCGCTGCAGGCCATCAATGTGGCGAAAATGGATCCGCTCGATTTTTTATTGTCTCGGTGAGGCGGAACGTCGGTCCCATTGTTCTGTTGAGGGGGCGTGACACTGACGTCACGCTAATCTCAAGGAGACGGAAAATGGCACAGGATAGGGCCGGCACGTCGCAGCGCGGCTTCGCTTCCATGGATGAAAGCAAGCAACGCGAGATCGCCAGCAAAGGTGGCCAGAGCGTGCCCGATGAGAAGCGCAGCTTTTCGCAGGATCGGCAACTTGCGCAGGAAGCTGGCCGCAAGGGAGGGCAGAGCGTCCCCAACGAGAAACGTAGTTTTTCGCAGGACCAGCAGCTTGCGCAAGAGGCCGGCCGCAAGGGCGGCGAACGCAGCCGCGGAGGCCGGCAGCAGTCTGGCCAGGATGACAATACGGGTCAGCAGGGCGGCAGTCGCGAGCCATGAGACCTCAGGCCGGCGGGACCGGCAGATCCGGCCGGCCATAATTTCACAACGGAACCAGAGGGCAGAATCTTCTACGGAACTGCTCCGCTCGTTCTGCGTTGAACTTCATTATGTCGGCGAATTGACGAGCGCTTCGCGGCAATGATGTTGCAGCGAGCAATCTCGCTGGCGCGCCCGCGATTTCTGCAGCGACGGCGCTCATTATGCTCAGGGGATGTGGAATGCCGGAGACGCTGTTCGGCCGACGGGACATTATTCAACGCGCCTACGAACTCGCCGATAGCGGCAAATTCATCAATAATTCCCAAATCTACATGGCGTTGAAGAATGAGGGTTTCACCGATGTCTTTCGCGCCCTTACCGGTCGTCTACTGAATGCGGAACTGCGCCGGCGCAGCCGTCTTGCGCGCGGTCTTGCCGCTGCTGAGCCTCCCGCTCCTCCTGCGGTGAGGCGCACCCGTGCCCGCTCTCGATATGACAGCCTCTAGTCTTAAGCGTTGCGGAACCTCGGCACTTTGATGACGTTAACAAGCGAGACAGTAAGGTCAATAACAATAATAAGGAGAGCGTCATGTCCGCTTGGCAATTCTTCCGTCCCCATCGTTGGGCACGCCGATCAGACGCAGAGAAATCTGTGCGCTTCAAGGAAGTTCTCGCCGCAATAAAGTGCGCGCTTCGCGACGATCGGCGCGCGCGCGTCCGCAATGCAAGTCTGACGGATCCTCAATTGGTTGTGAATCTGCCGAATAAAACCGCCATTGGCGGAACGCAGGCCCCGGATACGTAACCCGTTTTCGCCAGGAAACAGGAGCGATTCATGTCTTCCAAATCAACAGTCCGCAGATCGATCATCATGGCTGCGCTGGTGCTCTCGACGGCAGCCTTTGCCCAATCTCTCGGGGAAAGGACCGGCGCGAATGCCGTGCTCGGCATTGCGCCAAAGGCCCAAGATTTCGTCAGTCAGGCAGCGCTTTCCGACATGACCGAGATCGAGGCCAGCAGACTGGCGACAGAGCGCGGGCCGGCGTCGCAGAAGTCATTTGCCAATCAGATGGTCACCGATCACAGCAAGACGAGTTCGGAACTCAAGGAACTCGTTGCGTTGTCGAAGGTAGGCGTTTCGATTCCGACCGCGCTGGATAAAACCCATCAGAGCAAGATAGATACTTTGAAGGCGGCAAAGCCGGATCGCTTTGCGGCGGAATATAAATCCATGCAGGTGTCCGCGCACAAGGATGCCGTCTCGCTCTTTGAGCGGTATGCCGACAAGGGCGACAACCCCGCCATCAAGACATGGGCGGCGAAGACGCTACCGGACCTGAAACACCATCTCGAAATGGCTCAGGCTCTGCCGGAGAAATAGTTGGCGGCGATTATGCGCGAAGATTATGTCCCAAGCCGGCTGCGTTCGACGACCAGGCGAATGCGCAGGCCTTCCGGTCGCCAATCGCGTGTAATCTCGCCGCCGAGCTGTCCCTTGACCGTCGCCCTGCCGAGGAGGGTTCCAAAGCCATCTCCGTCAGATGTGCGCTCGACGGCCGGACCGCCGCTTTCAGACCATACAAGAATAAAGCGCTCATCTTCCTCTTCGCAGGAGATGTCGACATGGCCGTCCGGGATCGAAAGGGCGCCGTATTTTGCCGCATTGGTTGCAAATTCATGCAGCAGCAGCGCGAAGCTCGTGACGGCGCTGCCGGCAACCGGGATGTCGGAACCCGTCACCACCGCTCGCGACGTTTCACCGGGGCCTCCGCTGTAGGGCGCCAGGATCGTCCGCAGAAGATCATGCAAAGTCGTTGCCTGCTCGGTTCGCGTTGATAGCAGTGAGCTGCGCGGAACCGTCAGCGCATGCGCCTGCGCCAGCGCACTGAGCCTTGCAGAGACGTTGGCTGCCAATTCCTTGGGGGTCGTCGCTGATCGTGCGCTCAGTGTGACGACGCCGCTTGCCAGCGCGAAGAGGTTCTTCACGCGGTGATCCATCTCCCTGATCAGAAGATACTGCTGTTCCTCGGCCCGCCGCCGTTGAGTGATGTCTTGGGCAATCTTGGATGCGCCGATAATACGTCCGTCTCGCCCTATGACCGGCGAGACGGTGAGCGCGATTTCCACCAGCGTGCCGTCTTTGCGGCGCCGGATCGTTTCATAGTTATTAACTCTTTCACCGCGTCGAATGCGGGACAGTATGTCCGTCTCTTCGCCATGGCGGTCGAGCGGAATAAGCATGGTGACTGGATTGCCGATCGCCTCCTCGGCGGTATAGCCAAACAAGCGCTCGGCGCCACGATTCCAGCTTGTGATCCTGCCGGTCAGATCTTTGGCGAGAATGGCATCGTCGGAAGATTCGACGATGGCGGCCAGTCTTTGTGCCGCCTCATCGACGATTGCACGGTCGGTAAGGTCGACCAGCATGTTGACGGCGCCAATGAGATGCCCGTCCGCATCAAAGATCGGCGTCGGAAACGGCAGGAAGGAAACGCGTGTGCCATTAGGGCGCTCGGCAACCGCTTCCTGGCCGCGTATGGGGCGGGCTTCCCGCAGCGCCAGCGCCATCGGGCATTCGCCGTGGGGGAGGGGACCGCCATCCGGCCAGTAGAGTTTCCACGAACCGCAAAATTCAGATGTTCCAAGTTGCGGTCTTACGCCCCACAGCGCAGCCGCAGCTTCATTGTAAAATGTGATCTTGCCGCTAGCGTCTGTCGTATAGACCGCTTCAGGCAATGCCTGCAGAATGTCGTGAACCGTCAGTTCGCCGCGGCGCCCCAGCAGGGATTGGTCCTTGCCGCTGGAAAGGGCGGACTGGTCGGTGCGAACCTCGCCTTCGCGCATCGACGCGGGATTCATCAGACACTCCGTTGGATAATAATCGAACGCCGGGATTTTCACATAACGGAGCTGTCCGCTACGTGCGTGTCTTATCAAACATAGGAAATGGCATTATTTCAAGCAATTGAATTGAGGGCGTCTCACATCGAGAACCCGTACGGTAGTGTACAGGCCGCCTCTGCGATACGCGCGATTGGCATGGCCGTCAGACGCGCCAAAGGATCAGGTTTAAGCTTGGTCCTGATCGACACCTGCCGTACTGAGTTTTGCCGTGTTGAAACCCATTACCCGCTCGTATTCAGCTTCGGCCACGCCATAAGTAGAACCAGCAAGCTGCAGCAAGGCTGCGCGGTTGACGATGCCGACGATCCCTCGTTGGGTCGAGACGATGCCGGCAGTGCGAAACTTGTCCAGAGTGGTTGTCACGCTGGCGCGGCGAACGCCGAGCATCATCGACAAAAACTCGTGCGGTATCGGCAGCGAGTTGCCGGTTTCTCTGTCGTGGCACATCAGGAGCCAGCGGGCGAGACGATTTTCGATCTTCTGGACGCCATGCGAGATGGCGGTTTCAGACACCTGGACCTGAAAGGCATACAGATAGCGGTTGAGATAAAGGCGCATCGTCGCGCTTTCGGCGAGCGCCGTGATGAAGAACGCAATCGGAAGCTGGAATGCCTGGCCGGCGATCTGGCTATAGGCCTCGTAAGGCGTGGCATCGACGCCAAGCAGGATGGCTGTGCCGACCATGCCTTCGCGGCCAGCAATGCCAAGCTCGATTTCGCGGTTGCCGGACCGCCCGACGATGGAGATCAGCCCGCTTGTCGGAAAATAGACATGGGTAACGGTGCGGTAGCCGCGCATGACGGTGAAGCCGCGTGGCGTCTGAATATGCTGCAAATGCGGTGAAATCAGCGCCAAATCGGCTATGGTCAACCCGTTTAAAAGTCTATTTGTCTGGAAAGATTGAGGCAATTCCACTCCCCTTCTGAAGAGGAAGCGGCCCTCGACATAGCCGTAGCTAAGGCCCGAACGTGCGCATGGCGAGGTGATTAAGCAACGGTATCGTACGGTATTACCGTACCAATACGCTTTATTTATGCTCGAGGGCGCTTTGAAATGCGACGATAGCGAGCACGTTTCCCTGCTCATCGGCTATTTCGAATTGCGAATCGTCCGGCGCGATGCCCTTGCGCACGTCTTCGCTCATCAATTCCCTGGCGGCCTCGATGGCTTCGTCTCGCGCGTCCTTGAGGTTGGACAAGTCCTGGCCTTCCAGGTCTTCGACATGAGACGAGGCCGACCGGCGATGAAAGAAATAGCGTGGCATTGCCGTTTCCCGGTGCAGGCGATGGGTCTAAACCGCCTAAGTTGGCAAGGCCAATTTGGTTCCATGAGCGCCCAAATACAGCCGGCCGCAGCACCTTCCTTGTGCCCGAGACTTCGGTAGCTGAGCAATTGCTGCGGCGCAAATGAATAATCTTCGGCCTTTACGGAACGATGCTCATTGTACGGTATTGTACAAGAACGCGGGGTCAGCCGCGGTCTCCAAGCGCGGTTCTTTCCATGCCGATGTCGCAGAAGAAGCCGCTTGTCATCGTCGTTGAAGACGAGCCATTCATCAGGTTGGAAGCGGAAACCCTGTTCGAGGAAGCGGGCTTGGCCGTCGCTTCTTTCCATACCGCCGATCACGCGTTGGCGCATATTGAAGCCCACGCACTTGAGGTGTCTGTTCTTTTCACGGACGTGCAGCTTCCCGGCAAGGTCAATGGACTGGACCTGGCGAACCTGGTTGCCAACTCGTGGCAATGGATCGAGGTTCTGGTCACCTCCGGCCAGCCAGCCGGCAATGACGCGCGGCTACCGCATAAGGCCAGGTTTTTTCCCAAACCATGGAATGCCGACGAAATCGTCACGGCGGTGCAAACCGCTTTAGCGCGTCGCATACAATGATGTTGTAAGGCGAACGCATCCCGGGACAGGCAAGCTGCCCCGGGACGCTACGTCACACGGCGGTTCTCAATCGAGCGAACCGATGATGTTGCCGTTCGCGTCGACCAGCAGATACTGGTTGTTGACGCGCGCGTAGCGATACGCGTTGTAGCGCGGCTCGCCTTGGATCGTGTACGTCCTGACCTGACGCGGCAGCGGACGTCCGACGGCCAGCGGCTCGTCGATCGTGACCGGATCGACCCGGCGCTCCGTTACGTAACCGCGAATATAGGTGCGGTCGTCCGGTGTGAGGGCCGCGCCGGCGCTGCTGCCGACCGCAGCACCTGCAACGCCACCGACGACGGCACCGACCGGGCCGCCGACGACAGCACCACCGGCAGCACCTGCGGCAGCGCCTGAAAGCGCGCCGCCTGCCGCAGCGCCGTCACGGGACGATTGAGCATAAGCGCCGCTTGATAGAACGGCGATCGACAGCAAGGTGCCGAGACTGATTGCTTTGATCATGATGACCTCCTGTTAATCAGACCCGCAGATGCGAGAAACTGATCGGTCGAAAACGTCATCGAAGAATGATTGTTCCATCGTTCAGAAAGCGTGCATCAGGAGCGAGGCGTGCTTTTTCCAAGGATATATTTGGCATTCAACGCGGCGGGCAACAGAGCCGGCACACTCTGCGAATGGCTGACAGTTTGATGGCTGGATCGTGGCGATTTGTAGAGGCGATGTATGCAATCGAACGCCAACTACATGAGGCGTTTCTGCTTTGCGCCGCAAAGACCAAGGTTGTCGAAAAGTGGCAGCAGGCAGGAACCGGCTTCTGTCTTCGACGTTACTCGGCAATATCTCGGAGCAAGCCATGACGATGCCGTCCGACGCGATGCAGCGCTGCATCACAGATTGTTTAGTCTGTTACAAAACGTGTCTCTCCATGGCGATGGGGCATTGTCTCGATGTTGGCGGCGAACATACCAAGCCGGCGCATTTTCAACTGATGATGGCTTGCGCTGAAATCTGCCGGACAAGCGCGCACTTCATGCTGATTGGAACGCCGCATCACCGGCATACGTGCCGGGAGTGCGCGGAAATCTGCGAAGAATGCGCCAAAGACTGCGAGCGGATCGGCGACATGGAGGATTGCGTTAAAGCCTGCCGCACATGCGCGGAGAGCTGCAGGCGCATGGCGGGCTGATTTCAAAGCAGGTACAGACATGACCAAAACCATAGACGATGGTCCACTCGACGTTCTCACGATTTCGCCGGAGCAAGTCTGCTTCGTTGTGGTCAAGGCACGCGAGCTGAATGCCAAAGACGAGTCGAGCGCCACCAACAGCGGATCAAACGCCTCCGACGATAAGGAGATTTCCATCCTGGAAGATCGTCCCGGCGACGCGGTCGAGGCGGAACTGCGCGGCCTCATCGCCGCGCTCTCCAGCGATGAACAGATTGATCTCGTGACGCTGACATGGCTGGGGCGAGGCGATGGTTCCGCTGCCGACTGGAACGAGTTGCGCGACGAGGCACAGCGCGCCCATAACACCGAGACGGCATCCTATCTTCTCGGCAATCCGTTGCTCGCGGATCATCTTGAGGAAGGCCTGTCATTGCTGGGCTTTTCTTGCGCCGAATTTGAGATCAACCGCTTGTGAGAGGAGGTATCCGTGGGCACCGCTGTTTATGAAATTGTCCGGAATGGCACTGGCTGGGGCATCGCACACGACAGCAAGACAGCGGGCAACTACCTGACGAAGGAAGCCGCGTTCGAGTCCGCCGTCCCTGCCGCGTCGCTGGCGATCAAGCAGGGCCACGAGGTGACGCTGCGCGTGAAAGGCCAGATGCCGGGGCAATCGCCCGGCGGGCTTCCGACAGGAAGCGGCATTCCCGAGGCCTAACGGGACAGGGCGCGGTTCTCGGCCTTGATGCGCGTATAGAGAATCACGCCGTTGACGAGTGTGAAGAGGAGCGCCAACAAGGGTTGCCCGAAGGCCAGCGGCAAAGCCGCGATCTCGCCGGCGACCACGGCGTAATTCGGATGCGACAGGTAGCGATAAGGGCCGCTGCGCACAAGCGTCTCGCCCGGCATGATGAGAAGGCGCGTCGTCCAGCGCGGGCCCAAGACGAACAGCACCCAGACGCGCAGGCCTTGCAGCACGGCGAAGATCGCCAGCCAGAATAAATTGACCGGCGTGTTCCAGGCGACGATCCAGAGCCCCAGAAGCCAGGCGGCATGCACGGCGACGATATGCGGATAATGTTCCGGCGCGACTTCATAGGCGCCTTTGGCGAGGAGCGCGCGCGTGTTGCGCCGCGCCCAGACAAGCTCCGCAAGCCGCTGTAGCGTAACGAACGATAGAATGAGAATGGAAAGCATCATGCGTTGGCCGACAGGCTGAGCGCCGCGAGAGTAAAGCCTGGTCCCAAAGCCGCGAGCACGTTTTTGCCGGACAGCCCTTTGGCGAGCAGACGTTCGAGCACGAATAGAACCGTCGGCGCCGACATGTTGCCGAACTCGGCCAGCACCTGCCGCTCGTGATCGAGACTGCCTGTCGTCAGCGCCATCGCCGCCTCGATCGCCTCGATCACTTTCGGTCCGCCGGGATGGCAGACAAAGCGGCCGACATCTTCGCGCTCGATATTCATGCGCGCCAGCAGATGCGCCATGGCGGCGCCGAGATTGTCGATAGCGAAGGGCGGAATCGAGCGGTCGAAAATAACGCCGAAGCCTTCCGGATCAACGCTCCAGCCCATGATGCCCAGCGTATCCGGCCACATATATTCGGCCGCCGTCTCGATCGTGGCGAGACCGCGATCGACATGGTCTTCGCGAACAACGCAGGCGGCGGCGCCATCACCGAACAGGGCCGTGGCGACGATATTGGCCTTGCTC
>JAQGJO010000483.1 GCA_028290595.1 Hyphomicrobiales bacterium
CTCCGCCCGAGAAGATTGCTGCTTTCGAAAGTGCAGCGCGGGAATTGAATATCCCTCTTAAAGTGGTGCGAGACGACCAGAGTGGCGAGCGGACAAAATATGAAGCTCGGTTGATCCTCGTTCGCCCCGACCAATACGTTGTCTGGCATGACGGCATTAACCAGGCCGATGCATCCACTGTCCTGGCGAAGGTGGTCGGGCACTAGCAGGCGCGTCTATTTTCCGCGCGTCAGCTCGGCGACGAAGTCCAGAAACACGCGCAGCTTGGCCGGCATCAACTGATGCGAGCGATGATAGAGATAGAGTGGAAAGCGTTCCTCGGCCCAGTCGGGCAGCACCTGCACCAGTTCGCCGCGTTCGATATAGCCCGTCGCATAGAGCTCCAGCGGCTGGGCGATGCCTTGTCCGCCGAGGCAGGCGCCCAGCAGCGCGCCGGTGTCGTTGACCATCAGGCTGCCATGTGTGCGGACCTCGATCGTGCGGGTCTTGCTCTGGAATTCCCATCCGAAGGCGCTGCCTGTCGCTGCATCGCGCAGCAGGATGCATTCGTGGTTCGTCGCCAGATCCTCAGGACCGGCAGGGAGGCCTTTGCGCGCGACATAGGACGGCGCGGCGCAGGTCAGCACGCGTGTCGATAGCAGCAGCGTTGTTGCCAGGGACGAGGGCTGCAACTCGCCGAAGTGGATCGCGGCATCGAAACCTTCGGCGACGAGATCCCCCATACGGTCGCGGACGGCGAGTTCGAGCGTCAGTTCCGGATAGCGCGTCAGGAAGGGTTGCAGGGCCGGCGCCAGAACGTAATTGCCGAACGCGGCATCGACATTGACGCGCAGGCGGCCCTTCACGATGCTTGCCGTGCCCGCCGCTTCGACAGCCGCATCCTCGATGTGTGTGAGGTGCGGCGAGACCTGATCGTAGAATTGCCGGCCTTCCTGGGTCAGCGAGACCGAGCGCGCCGTGCGGTGAAACAGTTTTATGCCGATGCGCTGCTCCAGCCGCGAGACGGCGCGGCTGACGCCGGACTGGGTGATTCCGAGCGCCTCGCCGGCTCGTACGAAGCTGCCGGCTTCCACGACCGCGGCCAGGACGCCAATTCCGCTGAGCAATCGACTGTCGAAGGCCATTCTAAGGCTGACTTTCTGTCATCATAAGATTTTCTCTTATGCATTTTTATAATGCTCAGGGGAGGCGTAAATCAAGCCCACGCAATCAGGCGGTTCAAGTTGGGCCGCAGCGAAATGGGAAGGCAAAGGCCATGTCTACTGACAACACCAGAAAAGTCGCCATCGTCACCGGCGCATCGCGCGGCATCGGGGCCGCTGTAGCGGCCCGCCTCGCAAGCGATGGCTTTGCCGTCGTCGTCAATTATGCGGCTGGTCGCGCCGCCGCAGATGCGGTGGTGGCGGAGGTCAAGGGCAAGGGCGGCGAAGCTATCGCCGTGCAGGCCGACGTCAGCGACCCGGCCGCCGTGACGGCTTTGTTCGAGGCCGCCCAGAGCGTCTTCGGCGGCGTCGATGTGCTGGTCAACAATGCCGGCATCATGGGGCTGGCGAAGCTCGAAGACAGCGACGATGCGCTGTTCGATCGTCACATCGCCATCAATCTCAAAGGCACGTTCAACACCTTGCGGGAAGGTGCCAAGCGGCTGCGCAACGGCGGCAGGATCGTCAATTTCTCGACCAGCGTTGTCGGCCTCAAGCTCGAAACCTACAGCGTCTATGCGGCGACCAAGGCCGCTGTCGAAACCATGACCGGCATTCTCTCCAAGGAACTGCGCGGCCGTTCGATCACGGTCAACGCCGTGGCGCCAGGACCGGTCGGCACCGATCTTTTCCTTAACGGCAAATCGCCCGAACTGATCGAGCGGATGGCCAAGATGAACCCGCTCGAGCGCCTCGGCACGCCGCAGGATATCGCCGCCGCGGTCGCCTTTCTCGCCGGCCCCGATGGCGGCTGGATCAACGGCCAGGTGCTGCGCGCCAACGGCGGCATGGTCTGATTTTCGTCCTCTCTCGCAAAGGAATTTTAAAATGAACTCCATCATTCTTGTTACCGGTGCATCGAGCGGCTTCGGCCTCATGAGCGCCTATGCCCTGGCCGGTGCCGGCCACACTGTCTACGCCAGCATGCGCGAAACCAAGGGGCGCAACGCGCCGCGCGTGGCCGAGGTCCTGCAGCATGCTGCCGACCGCAAGGTCGACATCCGCACTGTGGAACTGGACGTCGGTTCCCAGGTCTCGGTCGATGCCGCGATCGCCGAAATTCTGGAACGGCACGGCAGGATCGACGTGGTGGTCCACAATGCCGGCCATATGTCGTTTGGTCCGGCCGAGGCGTTCACGCCGGAACAACTGGCTCAGCTCTATGACATCAACGTGCTGAGCACCCAGCGGGTGAACCGCGCCGTGCTTCCGCATCTGCGCCGGCAAGGCAAGGGATTGCTGGTCTGGGTTTCGTCCAGCAGCGCAGCCGGCGGCACGCCGCCGTATCTGGCGCCGTACTTCGCGGCGAAAGCGGGCATGGACGCGCTTGCGGTCAGCTATGCCGGCGAACTCGCCCGCTGGGGTATCGAAACCTCGATCATCGTGCCGGGCGCCTTCACCAAGGGCACCAATCACTTTGCCCATTCCGGCGCGCCGGCCGACACGGCGATTGCCGATGCATACAACACCGGCCCCAACGCCGGCCTGACCGATATCGCGTTGAAGGGATTGGCCTCGCTCGAACCCGCCGATGCGGATGCCGGCGAGGTCGCCAAGGCCATTGTCCGGGTTGTCGGCATGGACCACGGCAGGCGTCCGTTCCGTGTCCATATCGATCCGTCGCAGGACGGCGCCGAAATCGTCAACGGCGTAAAGGACCGGGTGCGGGCGGAGCTGTTGCGCAGGATCGGTCTCGAGGACATTCTCACGGCGCGTGTTTGACCTAGAGGGAGCAGTTCCGATGACAAACATACCGGCACCGATCCAGCGGTTTATCGACGCCACCAACAAGGGCGATCGGGCGGGCTTCCTGTCCGCCTTCGCCGAAGACGCGGTCCTGACCGATTGGGGCCGCACCTTTAACGGCCGCGAGCGCATCGCCGACTGGGACCGGACCGACAATATCGGCGTGCGGTCTCATCTCGCCATCGTCGGCATCGCGCAAACCGGCGACACCTGCCGCGCCGAGGTCAGAGTCAGCGGGCAGGGGTTTAACGGGACGGGCACGATGACGTTTCAGCTTGCCGGCGATCATATCGCGCGACTGGACATCAGTTGATCAAATGGGAGCGGGAGGAAACTTCCTGTCGCACAGGTCAATCGAATAAGCGCCGACCCACACGTCTGATTCAATGTTGTCGCCCATCCGCAGCCGGGCCGCCACATAGGCGTTCTTGTCGTTGGCGCGGCATGCAAAGGATGCCTCGTTATTGCGAATCCATGCACTGTAGGGGAAGCGCGCTTCGAGGTCTTCGAATCCCTTCTTGATCATCGGCCAGGATGCTTGGGTGTCGCGAAAGATGTCGGTATTCGCACGCTCTGCCTCAGCGACAGACATATAGATGCGCGTGTAGAAGCTGGTACCCTCGGTTTCCTTCGTGAGCTCGATGGCTTCCTTGGCGAAATCGTCCAGCATCGCCCAACTGCCGCCCGATTTGGGCATCAGCCCCTGGGCCGTCACAGAATACAATGCATAGTAGGTGGGAAATTTCTTTGCCGCTTCACGGAAGGCCTCGCGAATTTTCTCCTTCGGCGCGCCCATTGCGCTAGCGAGGTCGATGTGCAGCCGATAGAATTCAGGGCTTCCCGATGCCACCGGCGCTGATTTAATCAGGAGATCATGCGCTGTCACAAGGCGCTCGCGCATGAGACGCCATCCGTCCTCAGTGACGGAATTTGCATAGCCTGACCCGTGCGCATACCAGGCATAGCCAATCCAGTAATAGACTTCCGCCAAAGCTGCCGCGGCTGAATGCGGGCTATGTTCCTTCCATTTCTGTCGCTCTGCCAGAAGCTCGGTCGGATCGGTCCTGGCCTCGAAATAGGGTTCAATGCCTCGGTGATAAGCACGCAACTTCCATCCGCCAGCGGCCGTCAGTGCAGTCGGATCGCGCGCGTCCTCAAACAGGCGGTCGAGATCGTCATATTGCTTATTATGAAGAAGCCGGCCCGCCAGGGATTGCAGAAAATCCTGCCCGTCCGCGCCGTCAAAGAATTTAGGCCGTCCCTTATCGTCGAACTCGGCGGGCGCTTCCTGCTCGGGAACATTCATCAAGCCGAAGCCGTGGTACCGGGTTTGAAAATTGAATTTGAACATAAACTCGGTGTCCGCAATCCGCGTGCCGGGAACCGAGATATCGGGCGGCCGCGGAAGCGGGCGTGATCTCTCAGATTGCGACCACGCGCTGGAAGCAGCCGTTGCGGCGTAGATTGACAGGAACAGAAGAGCTTTGGCCGTTTTCATCGGTACAATTGGCCATCACAGCCTGTCGCAATCCAGTGTCGAATAAAACGGATTGGAAATAGCGTGAACGGCGGGTTGCTAAAACATATTCGTAATTGCGCGATCGGAGGTCTTGACTTAACGAAATAGTGAATTAACATATTCGTTAATGCAAAACCTTGACCCTGTCTTCAATGCTCTCGCCGATGCGACCCGTCGCGCCATCCTGGCGCGTCTTGCGCAGGGCGAGGCCACCGTCGGAATGCTGAGCGAACCGTTCGCGATTTCGGCGCCGGCGATCTCGCGGCACCTGAAGATTCTCGAACAGGCGTCGCTTATCACCAACGTGCGTCAGGGCAAGCAACGGGTCTGCTGCCTGCGACCGGAGACGCTCGCAGGCGCGCGGGAATGGCTCGATTTCAGCCATCGCTTCTGGAGCGGAAGCTTTGCGCGGCTGGATCAGCACTTGAAGAAATCCAGGAAAGCAACGCCATGACTACGAATGACGAGACGACGCTGGTGATCACGCGGACGTTCGATGCGCCGCCTGAACAGGTATTCGATGCGTGGACAAGGCGCGAAGAGTGGCAGGCATGGATCGGACCGGAAGGGGTGCCGTGCGATGTTCTGCTTCTCGAAGCCCATGTCGGCGGCCGCTACCGTCTGGATATGCACGTGCCGGACGGCACAGTGTTGCCGGTCTCGGGCGCTTTCAAGGTTATCGATCGGCCGAAGACGCTCAGCTTTACATGGGGACGCGATGGCGATCCCTCGCAGCAGAGCCTGATCACGCTGACCTTCAACGACCGCGACGGCAAGACCGAGCTGACCCTGCGCCAGGAAGGCCTGAACAATGTCTCCGAGCGCGATCAGGTTGATCAAGGCTGGAACAGCGCGTTCAACAAGCTGCAGCGCTTTCTTCGTCAGGAGCAGCCGTGATGACGCCGCAGGTCAGCGCGTTTCGATGGGTACCGCCGTTCGCTCAGGGGCTGGTGCGTGATCTGCGCGTCCGCTGGGCGCTGCACGAGGCCGGCGAAGCGTATTCTGAACGATTGATCGGTCCCTCTGACCAGGGCAGCGAAGACTATCGCAGGCTGCAGCCTTTCGGACAGGTGCCGGCCTATGAGGAAGATGGCCTTGCGCTGTTTGAATCGGGCGCCATCGTGCTGCAGATCGCGGAACGTTCGGCCGTGCTGATGCCGCAGGATGCTCATGGCCGCGCCCGGGCTCGCACTTGGGTTTTCGCGGCGCTCAACACCGTCGAGCCGCCCATTATGTTCCTCAATCAACTGGAGATGATGCAGGTTGCGCAGAGCAACGAGATACGTAGTGCGGTCGAGGCCGCGGTGAGGCGCCGGTTGGCCAATCTTGCCGAATGGCTCGATGGCCGTGGTTATCTTGAAGGGTCTTTCTCGGCCGGCGATCTGCTCATGACGAGCGTGCTGCGCATTCTGCGCACAACCGACATGGTTGAAGAGTTTCCGGTGCTGAAAGACTACAAGGCGCGATGTGAAGCGCGCGCGCCATTCCAGCGCGCTCTGGCGGACCAGCTTGCAACGTTCGATGCCAATGCGCCGGCAGCGGCGTGATGCTAGCGTCGGCTCAGCGTTCGATCGTGCCGGTGCGGCGCACTTTCTTCTGCAGCAGCAGCATGCCGTAGAGCAAGGCTTCCGCGCTGGGCGGGCAGCCCGGCACATAGACGTCGACCGGCACTACCCGGTCGCAGCCGCGCACGACCGAATAGGAATAGTGGTAATAGCCGCCGCCGTTGGCGCAGGAGCCCATCGATATGACATAGCGCGGCTCCGGCATCTGGTCGTAGACCTTGCGTAAGGCGGGCGCCATCTTGTTACATAATGTGCCCGCCACGATCATCACATCGCACTGGCGCGGCGACGAGCGTGGTGCAAAGCCGAAGCGCTCCACGTCGTAGCGCGGCATCGCCATCTGCATCATTTCGATGGCGCAGCAGGCGAGGCCAAACTGCATCCACATCATCGAGCCCGTGCGGGCCCATTCGATGAGATCGTCGGACTTGGCAACCAGGTAACCGCGATCGGAAAGCTCCTGGTGAATGCCGATCGTTCCCGCCGTCCAGCGGACAGCATCAGGGCGAAATGTGTTGGTTGTTTCAGACATCTTTCTTTGCAGAGGCTTTCGAGAGGCCATCACACCGGCGGAACGGATTTCGACAGGGGTCGGTTCCAATTTTTGATGCGACATTTCGGCAAAGGTGTTTGATGGTCTTTCGTGTTTCAAAAGGGCTGTCGTGAGCGATGAACTGCCGGATATCCTGGCCAAAAATCTTGCGGTCATCTTTTGCGGGATCAATCCGGGCGCGACGGCGGCGGCTGCAGGCCGGCATTTCGTCAACCCGAGCAACCGTTTCTGGCGGGTATTGCATCTGGCGGGCTTCACGCCGATGCAGATCCATCCGCAGGACGATCATACGATCCTGCAATATGGCTATGGGCTGACGACGGCCGTGGCGCGGCCGACGCGGCGGGCCGGTGATTTGTCGCGGCTGGAACTGACGTCGGCTACAGGCGCGTTGCGGGAGAAGATCGAGGGTTATGCGCCGCGTATGGTGGCATTTCTCGGCAAGGCCGCTTATGCCGCGATTGTAGATGAGCCAGTTCTGTGGGGTCCGCAAGCCGGCCGCTTCGCCGGGGTGCCGGTGTGGGTGCTGCCCAATCCCAGCGGCCTCAATCGCAATTTCAATCTGACCGATCTGGTGCAAGCCTATAAAGAGCTTCGGGAGGCGGTTGCAGCAGGCAGCATCACTTAGCGCTCGCAAGATAGTCTAGCAGGGCCACGGCATTGTTATGTTCGGTATC
>JAQGJO010000491.1 GCA_028290595.1 Hyphomicrobiales bacterium
ACAGCACTGGAATCTGCGCCGCGAGAAACAGATCGCTGATGCGCCGCAACGCCAAAGATTCCATCTCGATGCGCGTGAAACTCTGGATCACCGCCACATTGCCGAGCGCATCGGAGGCGCGTTCGGCGAGATCGCCCTGGATGACCTCCACCGCCCCCTGCAGGCTCTCGGTTCGACGCAGCACCGCCCACATCACGCCGGCGAACAGAAACACCAGCACCACCAGCAGCCCTCCAAGCCGCCAGTTGATGAACATCGTCGCCGGCAACAGGATGAACAGCCCGACGAACGACGAACAGTTTTCGCGAAAGAACGACAGCCACAACCCGGCCATCGAGGTTGCGCCTTCCAGCATCGTCTTCAGCAGGCGGCCGGAATGGACGGACGTGTGGAAGCCAAGCGGCAGATGCAGCACGTGATCGAAATACTGGCCCATCACCGCCAGCCGCCGCCGGTGCGACAGCCGGTCGGCGTGCAGCGCGACCAGCACCGACGCCCCGATGGTGAACAGGCCGAAAGCGCCCCAGGCGCCCATCAGAGTGCCGATTTCGCTCCAGCCGATGGGGCGCGCTTGCGCCTGCGCCTGAGTCAGCTTGTCGATGATGCGCCCGAACAGAACCGGTTCCGCGAAGGCGGCCACCGCCAGCGCCACATTGGCGATCACCAGCATGATCGCCAGTGTGCGCTCAGTGCCAAGCTGGCTGAGGACACGCAGGTAGAGCCGAAAAATATTCATAAGCCTCGGTATCCGGATCGCCAGGAAGCTGCATAGGGATAAAGCAGAGCCGCGCGGCTGGCCACCGGCCTCGACGCTTCAATTCACGTTTGCCAGCGATTTTGCCACGATGCGGGACGAATACAGACGTCTGGCTGGCAGCCCGGCCGACAAATCGCTTGGAATCCCCCCGCCCCAAGGCTATTCCTCTGCGGTCTTTTCCGACAGTTCCGGTGGTTCCATGAAAAAGGTTTATCCCGATGCCCGCGCCGCCATGGCCGGCCTGCTCAAGGACGGCATGACGATCATGTCGGGCGGATTCGGTCTGTGCGGCATTGCTGAAATTCTCGCCGAAGCCATTCTTGAATCAGGCGCCAAAAACCTGACGGTAATTTCCAACAATGCCGGCGTCGACGGCATCGGTCTCGGCAAACTGCTGGAAAGCCGGCAGATCAAGAAAATGATCTCGTCCTATGTCGGCGAGAACAAGATTTTCGCGCAGCAATATCTCGCCGGCGAACTCGAGCTTGAATTCACGCCGCAGGGCACGCTGTCGGAGCGCATCCGCGCCGGCGGTGCCGGCATCCCCGCCTTTTACACCAAGACCGGCGTCGGAACGCTCATCGCCGAAGGCAAGGAAATCAAGGAATTCGACGGCGAGAAGTACGTCATGGAACGCGCCCTGAAGGCTGACCTTTCCATCATTCACGCCTGGAAGGCCGATACCGAGGGAAACCTCGTCTACCGGAAGACGGCGCGCAATTTCAATCCCATGATGGCCACGGCGGGCAAAGTTACTGTCGTGGAAGTCGAAGAGCTGGTTGAAGCCGGCCAGATCGACCCCGATCACATCCACACCCCCGGCATTTTCGTCAATCGTATCGTCCACACGCCCAACGCGCCGAAGCGGATCGAATTCCGCACCACCCGCAAGCGCGCCTGAACACCAATCGAGGAGGCTCCCATGGCCTGGACACGCGAACAGATGGCCGCCCGCGCCGCCAAGGAATTGCAGGACGGATTTTACGTCAATCTCGGCATCGGCATTCCGACGCTGGTTTCCAATTACATCCCCCAGGGCATGACCGTTCAGCTGCAGAGCGAAAACGGCATGCTCGGCATGGGCCCGTTTCCCTATGAGGGCGAGGAAGATGCCGACCTGATCAACGCCGGCAAGCAGACCGTGACCGAACTGCCGACGACGAGCTATTTCTCCTCGGCCGACAGCTTCGCCATGGTTCGCGGCGGCCACATTGATCTGTCGATCCTCGGCGCCATGCAGGTGGCCGAGAACGGCGATCTCGCCAACTGGATGATCCCCGGCAAGATGGTCAAGGGCATGGGCGGCGCCATGGATCTCGTCGCCGGCGTCAAGAGAGTCGTCGTCGTCATGGAACATGTGGCCAAGGACGGCCCCAAGCTGCTGAAGCGCTGCAACCTGCCGCTGACCGGCGCCGGCGTCGTCGACGTGGTCATCACCGATCTCGGCGTCTTCAAGATCGACCAGAAGGGCAAGGACGGAATGACCCTCGTCGAGCTCGCCGACGGCGTCACCGTCGATGAGATCAAGAGCAAGACCGAAGCCGGCTTCAAGGTTGCCCCCGGCCTCGCCGCGGCTGCCTGATTTTTTTGGATTTTATTTTGCACGCCGGGCGTCTCAGCGCCCGGCGTTTGCGTTTTCAGGGGAGAAGTCTCTTTCTCCCAAAAGCCCTCATCCTGAGGAGCCTGCGCAGCAGGCGTCTCGAAGGACGGGGGCGTCACGCCGCAGCCATCGGCTTGTCACTTCTCTGGAACGCTCATGCGCTGGAATTGTTCGCACTGTCATGCAGATGCTGCCTGTCGCCCCGTCCTTCGAGACGGCGCTCCGCGCCTCCTCAGGATGAGGGCTTCTGATAGGTTTTACGGTTCCGCCGTCCCGCGAACTTCTTTACGATACCGCCAAACGCCAATCACAACCCACAGGGAGATCAGCATGTCGTATCTGGGTATGGTCACTGAAATCGTGCCGTTCACGGCGCATAACGGCGACAAGGGGCAGGCCAATTACGCGCGGCCGACGACCAAGGAGAAGGTCGGCGGCGTCGTACTGATCCACCATATGCCGGGCTGGGACGACTGGATCCAGGAAGCCGCCCGCAAACTGTCCCATCACGGCTTTGCCTGCCTCGCCCCCGATCTCTACTTCCGCGAAGGCCCCGGCTCGCCCGACGATTGCGCCGCCCGTGCCCGCGCCAAAGGCGGCGTCAGCGACGAGCAGGTGATGGGCGACGTGGCAGGCGCCATGGCGTTCCTGCGCGCCCAGGCCAATTCCAACGGCAAGGTCGCGGTCATGGGTTTCTGCTCCGGCGGCCGCCAGACCTATCTCGCCGCCTGCAGCCTCAACCACGTCGACGCCGCGGTGGATTGCTGGGGCGGCCGGGTCATCGTCGAAGACCCAGCCGACATCACCCCGGCCAGGCCGGTGGCGCCGATCACACTGACCTCCGGCTTGAACTGCCCGCTGCTTGGCATTTTCGGCAATGACGACGCCAATCCGAGCCCGAAGCAGGTCAACGACACTGAAGCGGAACTGAAAAAGCTCGGCAAGACCTATGAATTCCATCGCTACGACGGCGTCGGCCACGGCTTTTTCGCCGTCGACCGTCCTGCCTACAAGCCGGAACAGGCAAAGGCCGGCTGGCAGCAGGTCATCGACTTCCTCGACAAGACCATCGGCCCGCGCGCCCGCGCATAGCATTCAAAAGAGGAGACAAGATCATGTGCTCTTACATCGTCGAAAAAGTCGCCCTCTACGGCAGCGCCAAGGGCAGTTCCAAGGGCCTCGCCGAGTGGAAGTCCGTCGACACCGCCCA
>JAQGJO010000532.1 GCA_028290595.1 Hyphomicrobiales bacterium
CGGTGTCGGAGGCGACGGTGAAGGCCCATGTCTCGGCCATCCTGCAGAAGCTCGATGTCGACAGCCGCACCCAGGCGGTCATCGTGGTCTCGAAGATCGAGGGCGGCCAGTGGCAAAGCGGCAAGAAGATTGAGGAATAGCGGTCCGTCACCGTTTTGCCGCGAGGTTGCGGCAGATTGCGTCCTGTCGCCGTGCCTTACTCTGATGGAGAACCGCTCATGCGTCAGACAGTTATCGCTACCATGGCCTTCGCTTTCATGGCCTTCGCCGCAGCACCCGCGCTGGCTCAGCAGGCCGATGCCGAGCAGAACGGCCGCTATACGATGACGCCGACAGCGGACGGTTTCCTGCGCCTCGACACGCGCACCGGCGCGGTGTCGCTCTGCACCTCGTCAGCCGGCACCGTGCAATGCCGGTCCAGCGCCGATGAACGCGGGGCGCTCGACCAGGAAATTACCAGGCTTTCGAACGAAAATGCCGATTTGCGCAAAAAGCTGGCGGCGGCGACCGATCAGGCGCCCTCGGCGCGCCTGCGCAATGCCCTGCCGACAGACACCGAGGTTAATGGCGCGCTCGACCAGATGGAGAAATTCATGCGGCGGATGATGCGCATCATGCGCGAGGAAGCCCCGGCAAGAGGCGATCGTACTTGAAGTGACCGGACTTGAAGTGATGATAGTGACGGCTTTTTAAGCAAACTGGTTTCACATGGTCGATCTCGCCGCTTGCCGGCCATCACCAAGGGGTGCAGCGATGAATGAACGTCTTGATCCGCCGAACGCCCAGGGGCCGTCCGGATGGACTGGCGCAAGCTGGCAAGGGTCAAAGGGCAACGGTGGAACGGGGACCGCGACCGACGCCACCCCGCGCAATTCCCTCGAGCGCTTCCTCGGCGGCTCGCCGGCAGCGGTTTTCCTTCGCCTTCTGCTGATTTCGCTGATCGTCGGCGCGCTGCTGATGTGGCTCGACATCCGTCCGATGGATGTTTTCTACGCCCTCAACCGCTTCATCAACCGCCTGTGGAATCTTGGCTTCGACGCCATCCGCGAGGTGGCGCAATACGTTCTCGTCGGCGCGGTGATCGTCGTTCCCATCTGGCTGGTCATGCGTATCTTCAACAGCCGCGGCGGCACGCGCTAAAGCATCGCCGTTTTCGATGAGGCGTGGGGTTCTTCCCCACGCCCGCAAGCCAGATGGGCAGAAGCCGGCGGGTTGCAAGGCGCATCGCACTTCTGTACTTCCCTGAACCAACAAATGACGGGGAGGAAAAGCGATGGCGTTCGAAACAATCCTGACTGACATATCGACGCGCGGCGTCGCGACCATCACGCTCAACCGTCCCGATCGCGGCAATGCCTTCAACGCGACGATGCAGCGCGAAATCGTTTCCTGCCTTGCCGAGTTTGCCGGCAACGACGACGTGCGCGTGCTGCTGATCCGGGCGGCGGGAAAACATTTCTGTGCCGGCGCCGATGTCTCCGGCCGCGGCAGTGACAGCGGCGCGGCTGCGGGAGCTGCGCCCGCCACGCTCGCCGACATGCTGGTCGATATCGATCGCTTTCCCAAACCGACGATTGCCCTCGTGCAGGGCGGCGCTGTTGGCGGCGGCGCGGGGATTGCGGCCTGCTGCGATGTCACCCTGGCCGATGCGCAGGCTTTTTTCTCGATTCCGGAAGTGCGGATCGGCGTCGCGCCCGGCGGTCTCGTCTCGATCCTGGTGCGGACCATGGGCGAGCGCAATTTCCGCCGCTATGCGCTCTCGGGCGAGCGCATCAAGGCCGTCGATGCGTTACGCATGGGTCTGGTGCATGAGATCGTCGACATCGCCACTTGCGATGGCGTGCTCGATGCGCTCGTCGATTCCTTCCTGCTTGGCGCACCGGGCGCACAGCGCGACACCAAGCGCGCCGTCGCGGCATTGGAGGTGCCGACGCTCGAGGGCATGAAGGAAGCGTCGCATAAACCAGGCTCCGGCCACACGATGACGACGCCCGATGCGCTCGAAGGCATTGCCGCGTTTCGCGAGAAGCGCAAACCGAGCTGGTATCGCGGCTGACCGCCGGCATTTCACATCCAACGGAGAAGCATTGATGACAGCGCCCTTCCGAGCCGACCATGTCGGCAGCCTGCTGCGCCCTGCCGAATTGCGCGCCGCGCGCGAACTCGCCATTGTCGGCCAGCGCACCTATGAAAGCCTGCGCGAGCTTGAAGACACCAACATCCGCGCCGCTGTGAAGCTGCAGGAAGACGCCGGCCTGTCGTCCATCACCGACGGCGAGTTCCGCCGCACGTCGTTTCATTTCGATTTTCTCGGCAAGCTCGCCGGCGTCGAAGCGAAACTTGCCGACCGCGCGCCAAGTCCTGCCCAAAGCCCAGATTCGCCGAAGGTCTTCCGCCCGCCGCAACTCGCCATCACCGGCAAGGTTGCGCATGTGAAGCCGATCGAGCTCGACGGTTTTAATTTTCTGAAGTCGGTGACCAGGCGGACGCCGAAGATCACCATGCCGTCGCCGACCATGTGCCTGCGCGGTGGCCGTGCGGCGATCAGCCAGGAGGCCTATCCCGATCTGGAGGTCTATTACCAAGATGTCGCCAAGGCCTATGGTGCCGAAATCCGCGCGCTGGCCGATGCCGGCTGCACCTATATCCAGTTCGACGATACCAACTTCGCCTATCTCTGCGACGAGAGCATGCGCGCCGATATGAAGGCGCGCGGCGATGAGCCCGCCGATGTCCTGGCCCGCTACATCAAGCTGTTCAACATGGTGCTGGCGCAAAAGCCCAAGGGCATGACGTTCTGCACCCACATCTGCCGCGGCAATTTCCAGTCCGCCTGGGCGGCGCAAGGCGGCTATGAGCCGATTGCCGAAAAACTCTTCGGCGAATTGAACGTCGACGGTTATTTTCTCGAATACGACAGCGAACGTGCCGGCGGTTTCGAGCCGCTGCGCTTCGTGCCCAAAAACGGCAGCAGACGTGTTGTTCTCGGCCTCATCTCCTCGAAAGTGCCGGAGATGGAAGACGCCGATGTCATTCGCAGCCGCATCGACGAAGCCGCGAAGTTCATGCCGATGGATCAGCTTTGCCTGTCGCCGCAATGCGGCTTCGCCTCAAGCTTCCGCGGCAACCAGCTTGGCGAAGACGTGGAGCGCCGCAAGCTCGAACAGGTCGTGTCGATCGCGACGAAGACCTGGGGCAGCGCGGCGTAACTGCGAAGAAGAGCATTGCTCTCTCCGTCATGCCCGCGCTTGTCGCGGGTATCCACGCGGTGATGCCGGGTTTACTGTTCCAGAACATGGCAAGTGTTCTTCTTGAAGCAGGGCAGTGCACGACGGCGTGGGTGCCCGCAACAAGTGCGGGCATGACGCGGCGGAGGTGGTTAGATCGCTACAGGCTGTATATTATTCTACCACGGCCTTCATCGACGCCCGCGCCGCGCGCACGCCGGGGTGTGCGTCGCTCAGGCGGTCACCGTGGCCGAACAGTTTGTTGCGCAGCGATCCTTCCCGATAGGCGGTCTTGTAGGCGCCGCGGTTCTGCAATTCCGGCACGACGAGATCGACGATCGAAGCCAGGCCCGCCGGTTCCGCCGTCCGCACCAGATTGAAGCCGTCGATGCCGGTTTCATCCACCCATTCGATCATCTGCGCTGCGATGGTCGAAGGTGAGCCGACCAGAAATATGCCGGCAGTGGGCGAGCCTGCTTGAAAAGCGGTAAGGTCCCGGACTTTCCATTTCTTGCCCTTGCTCAGAATGGTGATCCGCTCGACGAACGATTGATTGGCGTCGTTCTTGATATATTCGATCGGATCCTCCGGATCGTATTTCGAGAAGTCGATGCCGGCGAGCGCCGAAAAGATCGACAGGCTACCGCGAACATCAAGGTACTCGCGAAGCTCGTGGTGTTTTTCCTGCGCCTCTTTATCTGTCGGCGCGGTGATCACCGTCGAGCCGACGATGACGGCGACGTCATCCGGGTCTCGCCCATTGGCTTTGGTGCGGGCGCGGATGTCGGTGACGTGGTTGCGCACCATCTCTTTCGAATAACTTGTCAGGAAGACGCATTCCGCATGTTTGGCCGCAAAGGCGCGGCCGCGCGTCGAGGCGCCGGCCTGGTAGAGCACGGGCGTGCGTTGCACGGAGGGTTCGCACATATGCACCGCCGACATGCGGAAATTCTCTCCCGCATGGTCGACACGATGCACTTTGCGCGGATCGGCGAAAACCTGGTTGGCGCGGTCGCGTTTGACGGCGTCGTCCTCCCAGCTCGCCTCCCACAGCTTGTAGACGACCTCCATATATTCATCGGCCATGTCGTAGCGCTCATCATGGGCGCGCAGCTTTTCGTTGCCGATGGCGCGGGCGCCGGAATCGACGAAGCCCGCGACAATGTTCCAGCCGATGCGGCCCTTGGTCAGATGATCGAGCGTCGACATCCGCCGCGCCATGATGAAGGGATGCTCATATGTGAGATTGGCGGTGACGCCGAAGCCGAGATTCTTCGTCACCATCGCCATGGCGGGGATGACCAGGGTCGGGTCGTTCATCGGCGCCATCGCGCCGGCACGGATCGCCTCCGAAGGATCACCACCGTATTTGTCCATCAGGCCGATGGAATCGGCGAAGAATATGCCGTCGAGCAGGCCACGTTCGGCGGTCTGCGCGAGTTCGACATAGTATTCGAGTGTATTGTAGGCGGTACCGTGATCCTTGGGGTGCTTCCACGTGCCGGCCCATTGCTGGCTCGGCGTGCACATGTGGAATGCATTGAGAATGATATTCTTGTGCGCCTGGCTCATGCGCTCCTCCAGCTTTTTTTATTATTGCATAGGCGGGCGCGGATCGGGTTGCGATCCGCGCCGCGCTGTCTCAGCTCTTGCTCAGCTCTTGAGAGCGGGAATAAGCTTTTCGGCATTGCCGTATTCGATGGCCTTTACATCGTCTTCGCTCAGGCCGTTGGCGCGCAGGTTCGCCAGATTGTATTGCGATGTCACATAGGGAAAGTCCGATCCGTACATGACCTGCGAGATCGGCGCGAGCTTCAGCAGCCCGGCGATGGCCGGCGCCGAGGCGGCATTGGCGGTCTCGTAGTGCAGGCGCTTGAATTCGGCGAGGACGCCGTCGGGCGCAATTTCCTTGATGTTCTTGACCGGGCGGCTCTGCCAGTCCACCCGGTGCGAGAGATAGGGAAGCGCACCGCCGCTGTGGGAAAAGATCCACTTGATGTCGCGGAATTTGGCCAGATTGCCGTTGAACAGCAGACTCAGGATCGCCCGGCCCGTATCGTAGGGATATTCGATCCAGGAATCCTGCACGCCCGTCACCAGATTGCCGCAGCAGAACGGCGCCAGCGGATGGAAATAGACGATCGCCTTGCGGCGGTTGAGCTCCTCGAAGACCGGAACGAAGGCCGGGTCGCCAGGCCATTTGTCGCCGAAGCTGGTCGACATTTCGATGCCGTCTGCCTTCAGCGTGTCCAAGGCATAGGTGATCTCGCGTAACGAGCCCTCGACGTCGCTGCAGGACACATAGGCGAAGAGGGCGTGCCGGCCCTTGTTGTCCTGCACCAGCTTGGCGCCTTCGTCGTTCATCGTGCGAACCAGCGGCCGCAACTCCTCCGGCTTCATGCGGAACCAGCCGACCGGAACCGAGGCGAGCGACAGCACGCTCTTGTCGATGTTGTTCTTGTCCATCTCTTCCAGCATGCGCGAGGCCGACCAGTCGCGCACGAACGGCGGCAATGGGCCTTCGCGCCCGGACGAATCCTTGAACGCCTGGGGGAAGTAATGATGGTGAACGTCGATGACGCGCCGCTTGCCGGCGGCCGGCTGCTGGGCGAAGGACGTTGCGGGTATAGCGCTGGCTGCGCCCGCGGCTGCAAATGTCTTGAGAAATCCACGGCGGGAAACGCCGCAGCACGGTCCGGAACAGGCAATCGTCTCGTCCGCGCCAACAGCGCTCGCGCTAAATCTCGACATCTCATCCTCCCTCAAGGCGCGGCTTCGCGCCGACGGCGGCAATCTAGGTCTTTCCGGTCGTGTCTGGCAATCTCCAGGTGGTCGCCCATGAGACGAAATCGCAGGGGCTGTATCGCATTGCAGTTGGCGGCCACTGGAACGGCAGGAGGCATCTGATTATTTACGAACGGCGCATTTTCTTCACGCCAACCGGCTGCCACTTGGCGCGAAAATGCTTTAGAACCTGTGCCAGAAATTGCGCGGGCGGGACATCGCGCGGGTAGGACTTGGCGGGGAGGGAAATATGATTCAGGTCAAGCGTCTCGGGCATGGCACGTTTACCACGCCCGATCTCGAACAGCAGGTCGATTACTGGACCAATGTCATTGGCCTGCAGGTCATTGAACGCGGCCGCGACAAGGTTTTCCTGGCGACCAAGCTCGGGCAGGAGGCGATCGCTCTCGAGCGCGGCCCGGAGCCCTCGATGTCGAGAATAGCCTTCCAGGTGGCGCCCGGCAGCGACCTTGGCGAAATCGTTGCAAAGTTGCAGACACTCGGCGTCACCGGTGAGAAGCGCTCGGGCATTTCGCCGGGCGTCGACGAGGCCGTGGTCTTCACCGACCCGAAGGGGACGCAGGTCGAGGTCTACGCCGACTATCGCTTCTACAAGCAGGACATGTCGGACACCGGCATCGGCCCGTTCAAATTCGGCCACGTGGCGCACCGCGTCGAGAACGTCCAGAAGACCGTCGATTTCTACACTGACGTGCTGGGCTTTCGCACCTCCGACTGGATGGGCGATCATTTCGCCTTTATGCGCTGCGGCGTCGATCACCACACGGTGAATTTCGTCCACTACGAGACGCCGGCGCTGCATCACATCGCCTTTGAGGTGAAGGACTGGTCGGAGCTGCACCGCGCTTGCGAAGTGCTCGCCAAGAACAAGATTCCTCTGGTCTGGGGACCGTTGCGTCATGTCGTCGGGCACAACGTCGCCGCCTATCATCGCAATGCCGACGGCGTGCGCGTCGAAATGTACTGCGAGCTGGACCTGATGAAGGACGAGGAACTGGGCTATTGGGAGCCCCGGCCGTGGCATGAGGAGATGCCGCTGCGTCCCAAGCGCTGGCCCAAGGACACGTTGCGCAGCGCCTGGGGCTTCGGCTCGTTCGGCACGTTCCCAGGCTATCCGTAGCCTTCCATTTCATAACAACGAAAAGAAAGATTTGAGGGATGAGAAATTTTGCATTGTCGCCGGTTCGCCGTGCGTCGGTTTATCTCGCGCTCGCTGCCGGCTTCGCCGTGCTTGCTGCTGCGCCGACCATGGCCCAGACCAAAGTAAAGGTCGGCAACGTCAATACCGTCAGCGATATCTCGATTTATATCGCTGACAAGAAGGGCTATTTCAAAGCAGAAGGCCTCGACATCGAATTCATCGGCTTCCAGACGGCGGCCCGCATGATCGCACCGCTCGGCACCGGCGAGATCGATGTCGGCGGCGGCACCGTCGGCGCCGGCCTCTATAACGCCTTCTCCCGCAAGATCGGCATCGCCATCGTTGCCGACAAGGGATCGAGCAAGCCGGGCTATAATTTCTCGCAGCTCATGGTGCGTAAGGACCTTGTCGACAGCGGCCGCTACAAGACGTTCGCCGATCTCAAGGGGCTGAAGATCGCCACGGTCGCCAAAGGCACGGGCAATGCCGCGACATTGAACTTCGCCCTCAAGCTCGGCGGCCTGTCCTTCAAGGATGCCGATATCGTCGAACTCGGCTTTCCCCAGCATGTGCCGGCCTATGCCAACAAGGCGATCGACGCCAGCATCACCAACGAGCCGACATTGACCTTGATCGAGCGCCGCGGCTATGCGGTTCGCGTCGACAAGAAGGAAGAGGTCTATCCCGACCACCAGACGGCTGTGCTGCTGTATTCCGACAAGTTCCGCAAGGAGCGGGCAGGGGATGCGCTGAAGTTCATGCGCGCCTATATCCGCGGCGCCCGCGACTACAATGATTCGCTGAAAGACGGCCGCATCGCCGGCCCCAATGCCGACGAAGTCATTGCGACCCTGGTGCAATACACCGAAGTCAAGGATCCCGAACTGCATCGCGATACCACGCCGAACGCCTGCGATCCGAACGGCAATGTCAATATTGCCAGCCTCGAGGACGACCTCAACTTCTTCAAAGCCGACGGCCTGATCGAGGACAAGAACATCAAAGCGACGGATGTGATCGATCTGAGCTTTGCCCAGAAGGTCCAGGCTGAACTCGGCGCCTATGTGAAGAAATAGTGCCGCTGCACCGGAGAACGTTATGCATATAGCCATTGCCGGAGGCGGAATTGCCGGCCTCTGCCTCGCGCTCAATCTGAAGAACCGCGGCATCGATTGCACGGTTTATGAGCGCGTGCCCGATGTGAAGGAACTCGGCGTCGGCATCACTTTGTTGCCCCATGCCATGCGCGAGTTCGCGGCGCTCGGCCTTGCCGACGAACTGGAAAAGCAAGGCATCGTCAATCTCGACAGTTGCTTCTTCAACCGCTTCGGCCAGCTCATCTACAAGGAACCGCGCGGGCGCTATGCCGGCTATCCGCAGCCGGGGGTCGGCATTCATCGCGGCAAGCTGCATATGACCCTGTTCCGCGCCGCCGTCGAAAGGCTCGGCAAGGATCATGTGCTCACCGACTGGTCATGCAGCGGGTTCGATCAGGACGACAGCGGCGTCACCGTTCATTTCAAGACCGCTGACGGCAAGGACCGGCCATCGGTGCGCGCCGACGCGCTGATCGCCTGCGACGGCATCAATTCGACCATCCGCAAACAGCTTTATCCCGGCGACAAGACCGCCTTCGGCGGCATCAATACTTGGCGCGGCGTCACCCGCCGCAAGCCGATCCTGTCCGGCCGCTCCTATATGCGCGTCGGCTCGATCAGGACCGGCAAGATGGTGATCTATCCGATCATCAACGACATCGACGGCGAGGGCAATCAGCTCATCAACTGGATGGCCGAGATCGAACAGCCGCAGGCTGGTCACAAAAACGACTGGTACCAGGCCGGCAAGCTTGAGGACTTCAAGCACATTTACGAAACCTGGCGGTTCGACTGGCTCGACGTCGCCGACATGATCGA
>JAQGJO010000535.1 GCA_028290595.1 Hyphomicrobiales bacterium
GCGACCGATTCCGCCGCCGCCGGCCTCAGATCGGCAACCAGAACGCTGGCGCCCTCAAGCGCAAACCGGCGAGCGATGGCGCCGCCAATTTCCCCGCCGCCCCCGACGATCAGCGCAACCCGCCCATGCAGACGCTTGTCCCTCGACATTTCAGGCCTCCCAGATTGGTGTTCAAACCAGCGCGCAAACCAGATTGTGTCGGCACCCATTGAGCAGTATAGCGCCCCCAGCCGTCTACGCGAAAAGGACGCCTCGTCAGCCGACCCGGAGGAAGCCCATCATGATCGCCCGCCTTACCGTGCTTTGCCTGGCTGCAGGCAGCGCAGCCGCCGCGCCCGCCGCCGCCCAATCGCCCGAGGCCTTTTACAAGGGTCGGAAGATGGACATGATCATCGGCTATTCGAGCGGCGGAACCTATGATCTTTACGCCCGCCTCCTGGCCCGCCATCTGCCGGCCTATATTCCGGGCAATCCGGTCATCATTCCGCGCAACATGCCCGGCGGTGGCAGCCGCACCGCCACCGCCTGGGTCTATTCGGCCGCACCGAAAGACGGCACCGTGCTTGCCACAGGCGACCAGTCGATCGCCATTGCCCAGGCGCTCGGCGACCCGCAGATCCGGTTTGACGTGAACAAGCTGATCTACATCGGCAACATCAACAAGGATAACAACACGACCGTCGCCTGGTATACGTCCGGCATCAAGACGATCGATGACGCGAAGAAACAGGAAGTCACCGTCGGCGCCACTGGCGGCTCGACCTCCTCGCAATATCCCAAGGCGATGAACGCCCTGCTGGGCACCAAGTTCAAGATCATCCTCGGCTATCCCGGCGGCAACGACATCAACATCGCGCTCGAGCGCGGCGAAGTCGCCGTGCGCGGCTCCAACACCTGGGCGTCATGGAAATCGACGCATCCCGATTGGCTGCGCGACAAGAAGATCAATGTTCTGGTCCAGATCGGTCTTGAGAAAGCATCCGATCTGCCGGATGTACCCCTGCTCATGGATCTTGCGAAGAACGACGAAGATCGCGCGATCCTGAAACTTTTGTCGGCGCCGACCGATATCGGCCGGCCCTTCTACACCGCGCCCGACACCAACCCGGAACGGGTGAAGGTTCTGCGCGACGCTTTCAACACCATGGTTGCCGATCCGAAATTCCTCGCGGACGCAAAAGCCGAGAATTTCGATATCGACCCGGTCAGCGGCGAGAAGCTGCAGCAGATCGTCGCCGACATTGTCGCGGCGCCGCCGGCCATCGCCAAGCGCCTGAACGAGATCATCGGCGCAGTCGATCAGAATACGAGCTCAGCACGCTAAGGAGAGACCAGTGACAGCAGCCTCGAACAACGGACTATCGAACTCGCATGCGAAACTGCGCCTCGAAGCGGCGGTCGCGACGCGCATCATGGTGATGGAAGGCCTGATCGACTATTCCGGCCATGTCAGCGTCCGCGTGCCGGGCATGGACGCCTATTACATTCAACCCGCGACCGATCCGCGCTCCGACGTCGATCCCGACCGCATGATCATGGTGGACTTCGACGGCAACATCCTTGAAGGCGCCCCGCGCCGTCCGCCGATTGAAATTCCGATCCATGGCGAAATCTATCGCGCGAGGCCCGATGCGCAATCCGTCCTGCATTGCCACATGGAGCTGGCGATCGCATTCACGATGATGGAAGGCGTGCGGCTTATGCCGATGCGCTCCAGAGCTGCGCGCTGGGCCAGCGGCATTCCCATGAGCAATGACCCGACACACATCAAGTCCAAAGAACAGGGCGAGATCCTGGCCCGTGATCTGGGACCGCACCACGCGGCGCTGATGCGCGCCCATGGCGTCGTCATGGTGGCAGAATCCGCACCTGCCCTTCTCGTCGACGCCGTTCACTTCGACGAGAACGCCAGAGCCCAGATGCAGGTGCTGCAGTCGGGCCAGAAGCCGATTCCGCTTACCGCAACCGAACTCGACCTGCTCGAAAAATCCGAGATGCGCGAATTTCACGTCGGCAAACTCTGGTCCTACTATATGCGCAAGGCGGAGAGGGCCGACGCCATCCCATCTGAATGGATGAAAGAGGCAGCGCTGTAGGTGGTAGTACAGGACGCCCTCGTCCTTCGAGACGCCTGCTACGCAGGCTCCTCAGGATGAGGGCTCCTTTGTAATTTGTACAACAGCCCTCATCCTGAGGAGCAACGCGTAAGCGTTGCGTCTCGAAGGATGTAGGACGCTACAACCGCCTACTTATAAATCTTCTTCGCCAGCGCCAGCCCCTCGTCCTGCCTGTCAGGATCGGTGGTGCCAAGCAGTTTGGCATTGGCGAACGCCCGCACGTCTTCGGGAATCTTGTCGTCAAGCCCGGCACGCGTGATGCCCATGCCACTCTTCGCCCAGAGAAGCTCCGCCTCTTCCGACATCGAAAAATCGATATAAAGCCGCGCCGCGTTGGGATGCGGCGCATTGCGCATCAGCACGTTGCCGTAAAGCACGAACGGCACGCCCTCCGTCGGGATCAACGGCTTCACCGGCAGGCCTTTCAGGTTGGCAATGTCGTTGAGGATGAACGGAACATAGATCGGGAACTCGCCGCGCGCGACGCGACGGCCAGCCTCACGCATATCGCGTGTGAACGACGGCTCGTTCTTCGCCAGTTCCTCGTGGAATTTCTCGCCCAGCCCCTGTCCGTTCAACTGCGCGAAGAACATCAGATAGCCGCCACCGATGGCGCGCATATCATCCGAGAGAATCTTGCCTTTCCATTTCGGATTGGCGAGATCGGCCCAGCTTTTCGGTTCGTCTTCCGGCTTCACCATCGAGGTGTTGATCAGCATTCCGTAGGGAATGGTCATCACCGGCCCGAACAGGCCATTGCTGGTCATCTTGGCGAAGTCTGGTTTCAGGCCTTTGAGATTGGGCGTCGCTTCGTGGACGACATAGGTTTTGTCCTCGCGCGCGATCAACCGCGCCTGGCCTTCCGACGTATAGGTCACATCGGCGATGAAGCGCCCCGCACCCTGCTCCACCCGCGCCCGCTCGCGAATGTCGGAGCCGCGCCCTTCGAGCACATTGACCGTGATGCCGTATTTCTTTTCAAACGCCTGGACGCTGGCCTTCAAGGTCGGATCGCCGACGAGCGCCGTATAAAGAACAAGCTGTTTCTCGTTCTTGCCCTCAGCGATCGTCTTCTCCCAGGCCGCATCCTGCGCGATAGCCGAACCGGCCAACATGCCCAGTGCGATCGCGAAAACTGCGCGCACGCCCATCTTAGTGTTTCTCATCAACCCTTCCCTCCCTTGAATTCAATGCCTGTTGCGATCGGCGCCGCCGCCATCGGTGCGATCGAGATTGGCGGACAGGCGCTTTTGCAGTGCCCCGATATCGATCTGCTGGACGCTGCCCGAGCCCGCAAGATCGAGCGCATGCGCCGCAGCGGCCCCCATCGCCATGCACGGCCCCATCACCCGCACGCTCGACAGCGCCGCGAGATCGGCATCGATGCAGCGGCCGGCGGCGCAGAGATTGTCGGCGTCTTCCGGGATTAACGAGCCGAGCGGAATGTAATGCGCATGGTCCTGCGAAAACGTCTGCCAGGCATAGCCGGCGCTCTGATCATGCAGCTCGACCGGCCAGGCGGTCCGTCCGATGGCGTCGTGATGACGATAGCCGCGACGCACTTCATCGAGCGTCAACTGGTGACGGCCGACAATCCAGCGCGTCTGCCGAATGCCCGGCATGCCATAGCTGCGGACTTTCGCCTGGCCGAAACAATCGGGAAACTGCTCCATCAAAAACCGCACCGAGACATCCGCCTGCGCCTTGCCTTCAAGCGTCGCCTTCGAGGCGGCGAGCGGCTCCAGCGGCGTTTCGGTATGCGTCATGTTGAGCACGGCAATGTTGCGGCCGGGAATGACGAAGGAAACGCAATTGCGGCGCAGCAGCCCATAGGCGTCGCCCTTCTCTTCCATCTTCGCCGCCAGTTGCGCCCGCGTCGGATGCGCGGCCTCATTGATATTCTCGACGACGACCATTTGCGTGCCGAACACCGCCTGGCCTTCCGGCTCGCGACAGGCGAAGCCGCCGAGCCAGGCCAGCGCCGCATCACCCGAGGCATCGACGAAGCCCGTCGCCTCGACGATCACATCGCCGTAGCGCGTCGCGAGTTCCAGCGCCTTGACCCTGCGGCCATCGCGCACGACACCGCGCATGATGGCGCCGAGAATGGTGACGATGCCGGATTTGCGGACGCTCTCCTCGACCCAGCGGCCGAGTGCGATCTCGTCGTAATAGACGACGGTCGTCACCGGACCGTGGCGGTGATAGAGCGCCTTATCCTGCACACCGAGATCGCGAAGGATGTCGTCGGCGATGCCGTGAGTGAACTGATAGCCGTAGTCGCCATTCGAATAGAGACCGCAGAACGTGCCGATGATCGAATTGACCGCCTGCCCGCCGAGCACCGGCAGCGAATCCACCAGCACGACCTTGCGGCCGAGCCGCGACGCCTCGATCGCCGCCGAAATGCCGGCAGCACCGGAGCCGACGACACAGATGTCGCAGGTCACCCGCTGCGGTTCAGCGCCCGCATCGCGGCGCACAACGCGCGTGCCGGTGGCGACCTCGCCGGACGTTTCGGGATTGGAATGTTCCGAATGCGCTAGACCCATCCCTGCGTTCCCTCCTGGTTGCGGCGGCAGGTTAGCTGCGGTCATCTGGCGAGAAAAGCGAAATATGCCGGCCTGCGACAGGCCGCTATCAAGTTCGACGCGCAGACGTTATCTTGGCCTCCAGGCCGGACAAAGACCGGCAATTGGGAAGGGAACATCAGTGGGCAAGATCGCGGTCGCCGCTTTTTCGGTTGTGTTGAGCGCAGCAGCGCACCATGGCGCAGTTGCGCAAGAAGCCATCGCCCAATTCTACAAGGGCAAGACGGTCACAATCATCGTGGGCACCTCGGCCGGCGGCGGCTACGACACCTATGCGCGCACCTTGGCGCGCTTCATGGGCAAGCATCTCGCGGGCGCGCCGACGATCATCGTCGCCAACATGCCTGGCGCCGGCAGCAATATCATGGCCGCCAATGTCGCAGTGACCGCGCTGAAGGATGGCACGGTGATCGGCGCGCCGTTCTCGACGCAGCCGCTGGCCGGCATTCTCGAGGATGCGGCACGCCTGCGCTACGACCCGGTGAAGCTGAACTATCTCGGCAGCGCGACGACGGATTATTTCCTCTGCGTCGCCAATCCCGCCGCTCCGGCCAAGACATTCGCCGATACGTTCAAGACCGAGATCGTCATGGGCGGCACCGCCGAGACCGGCTCCACCGGCTATCTGCCGATCTTGCTCAACAATGTGCTCGGCACCAGGTTCAAGCCGGTCTTCGGTTATCCCGGAAGCCGCGAGATCATGACGGCAATCGAGAAGGGCGAGCTTCACGGCATGTGCGGCATCAATCTGGCGAGCATCAAATCACAATATGCCAACCTGATCAGCGAGAACAAGATCCACATCATCGCACAGGAAAACGCCAACGGCGTCGACG
>JAQGJO010000544.1 GCA_028290595.1 Hyphomicrobiales bacterium
CCGTCGGGATGTGCAGCTCGCGGGCGATCGCGACGGCGTGCGGCGGGCCGGCGCCGCCCGATGCCACCATGACGAAGTCGCGCGGATCATAGCCCCGCTCGACCGAGACCTCGCGGACCGCCAGGGACATCTTCGCGATCGCGATCTGGATGACGTCGCGCGCCGCTTGATAGACGGTCAAGCCGAGCGGCGCCGCGATGCGCGCCTCCATGCCCTTGGCGGCGGCGGCGCGATCGAGGCGCATCTCGCCGCCGAGAAAATCGTCGGTGCCGATGCGGCCGAGGATGACGTTGGCGTCGGTGATCGACGGCTCGGTCCCGCCGCGCGCGTAGGCGATCGGTCCGGGATCGGCGCCGGCGCTCTGCGGTCCGACCTTGAGGGCGCCGACCTCGTCGATCCAGGCGATGCTGCCGCCGCCGGCGCCCACTTCGATCACATCGACCACCGGGATCATGACGGGGCAGCCGCTCTCATAGCCGCCGACGTAATAGCCCTCGGCCATCGCGGCAACGGAGTCGCGCACGAGACTGGCCTTGGCCGTCGTGCCGCCCATGTCGAACGAGATGACGTTGGCGTAACCCAGCATGCGCGCGATCTCGGCGCCGGCGATGATGCCCCCGACCGGGCCTGACTCCATCATCATGACCGGCCGGCGGGCGGCGATCTCCGGCGACATCACGCCACCATTCGACTGCATGATCGACAGTTCGCCGCGAAAGCCATGTTCGTTGAGCGAGGATTCAAGCGTGCCGACATAGCCGCTGACTTTGGGACCGATATAGGCGTTGACGGAGGTCGTCGAGATGCGTTCGTATTCGCGGTACTCGCGCATGATCTCATGCGACAGGGAGACATAGGCGCCATTCACCTTGCCGCGCAGGGCTTCGCCGGCAGCCCGCTCATGAGCAGTGTTGGAGAATGAATGCAGGAAGCAGACGGCGACCGCTTCATATCCTTCGGCATTTATCTTGTCGGCGATCGCCGCAACTTCACCTTGATCAATCTCTTTATGGACGGCACCGCCGGCGAAAAGGCGCTCATCGACCTCGTAAATGGCGCGGCGCGGCACCAGCGGCGCCGTGCGTTCGAAGAAGAGATTATAGGCTTGCGGGCGGTTGCCGCGGCCAATCGCGTAGACATCGCGCGTGCCCTTGGTGACCAGGAGAGCGGTGCGGGCACCCTTACGCTCGATGAGCGTGTTGATGGCCACCGTCGAGCCATGGATCAGCCTGGTGATGACGCCGATATCCATGCCGCTGCGGGTAATGCAATTGAGAACGCCGCGCACCAGGTTGTCGGGCGTCGTCAGCCTCTTCGCCTGATAGAGCCGCCCGTCGGCATCATCGAAGCCGACTAGATCTGTAAAGGTTCCACCGATATCAACCGCGACGAAAAGCAAGCGCTCGCCTCCCCAATCATTTCGCTTATGTCGCGCTCCCAGCAGTCGTTTGACAATCATCGGGGAGACTTTTAGAGTAATAGTATAAAGGCTATTACATGAGCATCTCAGCCAGCGGCCGCCGTCTCGACGTCTTCCGGGCCATATTCGAGCGCGGTGGCGTGAACGCCGCTGCGGACTGGCTCGGAATTTCGCAGCCATCGGTGACAGCGCACGTCCGCGCTCTGGAAAAGGAACTGGGCACCAGCCTGTTCCTGCGCCGCCGCGGCCATAAGAACGAACCCACGGCAGCGGGGGAAGCCCTCTTCAGTTATGCCTGTCAGAGCGCATCGCATCGAACCGAACTCAGCGATCAATTGCGCAAGCTCGGCGCCGAAAGCGTCAATGTCCTCTCGATCGCGGTTCAGCGCAACGTCGCAAATTATGCGATGCCACGTGGTCTTGCCTCATTCCTGAGGACCCACCCGGCTGCCCGCATCTCAATCCACAGCGAAACGCAGGAAGCGGTCGCCGATCTCTACAAGTCCGGTCGTGTCGACGCTGCCATTCTTTTTGCAGACGGCAGCCTGACGGACACGCCGTTGATCATCGGCAAACAGAAACTCGTCCTGGTGGCAAACGCCGGCCATCCCCTGGCCAAGCGCCGCAATATCCCGGTTGAAGATCTCGCCGCCTATGCCTTCGTCGGCAGCCTCGACAAGAGCCGGTTTAGTGGCCTGATCCGCCGGGCGCTCAATTCCATCGGACTTCGAGACTATCGCGTTATCCTGCATCTGCAGGATTCCATGGCGGTCAAGAACGCCGCGCTGCACGGCATTGGCATCGCCTGCACGCTTTGGACCGTTGTGGAGGCCGAGGTCAACGACGGCCGTCTTGTCCTGCTCGACACGCGGCAACAGCTACCGAGCCTCCTGGTCGAGGCAGTCGTACGCCCGAACATCGACGCCATCAGCCTTTGGCAGTCGCTCCTCGAAACATTGAAACGCGAGCTGGTCATTTCATAAATTCGCGAACGGCCGTGGCCAAGCGGATGGTGTCGGTCCCAGCGTCGATGCCAGGATCACTGCACCTCGATCTTGCCGATGCGCACCGCATCCTTCCAGGCGCTGAGCGCCGCCTCGAATGTTGCCTTGTAATCAGCCGCGTTCAAGGGACGGGTGGTTGCGCCTTGCTCGGTCAGAAACTTCTGCGTCTCAGGCATGTTGGTGATCTCGAGCGTCCAACGCTCGAGTTGGCTCAGTATTTCGGGCGGCGTACCGGTCGGCGCCCAGACGCCCCACACGGCGACAATGTCGCCGGTCTTCGCGCCGGTGGTTTCCTTTAACGTGGGAATTCCCGGCAGGTTGGAAGACTGCATGCCCGATGAAGTGGCAAGGATTTTCACGCGGTTTTGCCGCGCTTGTCCGGTGGCATAGACGACGTCGGCGAAGGCGAAATCGATCTGCCGGCCTGTCACATCCTGCACTGCAGTCGCGGTCGCCTTGTAGCCGACATAGGTCGCCTCCGCGCCGATAGCGTTCAGGTAGAGCGCGGCCGACGCGATTGCGCTGCCGGTGGCTGCGCCATAAGTGGCGCGGCCACCTTTCGACTTGATGAGCGCCGTGAGGTCCGCGACAGAGTTGATTCCTGCATCGGGAGCGACAACCAGAACGAACGGTGTTTCGGCGAAACCGGCAATCGGGACGATATCCTTCTGCACATCGATTGGCAGTTTCTGAAACAGGGCAGCATTCCCGGCCGTGCCGACCGTGGCGGAAAACATGATCGTCAGTCCATCCGGCTTGGCGTGCCCAGTGGCCTCGAGCGAGAGATTGCCCGAAGCTCCGACCTTGTTCTCCACCACGAACGTCCCGCCGGATAGTTTGCCAAGTTTGTCCGCATACCAGCGCGTCATGATGTCGGCGCCACCCCCGGCAGCAAAGCCAAGCATGATGCGCACCGGCCGGTCCGGATAGGCAGCAGCCGCGGGCGCGGATTGGGCGAAGACGACAGCGGTGGTTAGGCAGGCGGCTGCGATACGGGCGAACATGGCGTTTCCTCTTAGCTCCTCTTGGCCGACAGACGGCTTGTCCTTTTAGCCGCCCATCGCGGCTGCAACAATGGCACGCGAAAGCTGCTTGCGGCCGTTTGCAGGAAGACCATCGACCGGGTTGCGAGAAACCGAGAGCAAGAAACGAAAGAAGGACGCTTGTAATATTATAGGGTTTTGTATAAAAAATGAAACAGAATTGATCGCCAGCCCGCCTGCCAGCCACAAATGGCTTACTTTTATGCACTGTTCTGCTGCTTCCGCATGTATCGAAAGTGGAAGGCACGCGCTCCGGGTTTCAAATAACCGATGTCGAATACACTGCTCACGCTCTTTCATACCGACCGCTATCAGGACTATTACCGCACCGGCTTCTGGCGCGATGACACCGTCTATGCGCTCGCCCGGGCTCATGCGGAGCGCGCACCCGACCGCATCGCGGTCCGCAGCGCACAGGGCGACCTGACCTATCGTGAATTGCTGACACAGGCGGATGCATTCGCCAGCGATCTCGCCAGCCGGGGCGTGATTGCCGGACAGCGCGTCGCCGTCTGGCTGCCAAGCCGGCCGGAAACCGTGATTGCATTGCTGGCCTGCAGCCGCAACGGCTACATCTGTTGCCCGTCGCTGCATCGCGACCACACGGTGGGTGACATTGTCGGCTTGCTCAAGCGCATGCGTGCCGCCGCAATCGTTGCCGAGGCCGGCTATGGCGCCGACGCCGAGAAGCACGATCTGTTCACGCAAGTGTCGGATATCGAGACGGTCCGGCACGTTTATCGGCTCGCGAAGGGCATTGCGGGCCGGCGGCCCGGCATTGTCTCCACATCATCGAATGTAACCCCGTCGTTCGCGGCACAGAACGCCAACCGCATTCTCTATCTCGCCTTCACTTCCGGCACGACCGGCGAGCCCAAGGGTGTGATGCACAGCGACAATACGCTGCTCGCCAATGCCCGTGCGCTATCGAGCGACTGGAATATCAACGATCAGTCCGTCGTCTATTCCCTCAGCCCGCTCAGTCACAATCTTGGCTTCGGCGCCATGATCATGGCGCTCGGCGTCGGCGGGCAGCTCGTCATTCACGATCTGCCGCGCGGCGCCAGCCTGGTGGACCGGTTGATCGACACCGGCGCGACCTTCCTCGTCGGTGTCCCCACCCATGCCATCGATCTCCTCGCCGAGGTGAAGGCGCGCAATCTTTCCGGCATCGGCAAGCTGCAGGGCTTTCGCATCTCCGGCGCTTCGGCACCGCAAGAAATGGTCGCCGACCTGCTCAAATACGGCATCATTCCGCAGAGCGGCTATGGCATGACCGAGACCTGCTCGCATCAGTATACCCTGCCCGATGACGACCCGAAGCTGATCGTCGAAAGCTGCGGAAAGTCCTGTCCCGGTTACGAAATCCGCATCTTCGATCGTGAGGACCAGAACCGCGAAGTGGCGGCGCGCGAGATCGGCCAGATCGGCGGCCGTGGCGCCAGCCTGATGCTCGGCTATTTCGACGACCAGATGGCCACGGAAGACTCCTTCAATCGCGACGGCTGGTTCATGACCGGCGATCTCGGCTGGGTCGACGAGAATGGCTACCTGCGCATCACCGGCCGCAAGAAGGATGTGATCATCCGCGGCGGCCACAATATTTATCCGGCAAAGATCGAAGCACTGGCATCGACGCATGATGCCATCAAGCGCGTCGCCGCCGTGCCGGTGCCCGATCAACGGCTGGGCGAGCGCGTCTGTCTCGCCGTCATGTTCCAGCCCGGCAAGGCTGCAAGAGTCGAGGATATTCTTCAGCATCTCGATGATGCCGGCCTGTCAAAATACGATATGCCGGAATATTTCCTGCAGCTCGACGAGATTCCGCTGACGGCGAGCGGCAAGATGCGCAAGCGCGACCTCGTCGATTGGATCGCTGAAGGGCGCGCCAAGCCGACAGCGATACGCTGGCAGGTCAAAGCCGGATGACGGACGATCGCAGCACCGCACTCGCGCGCCTGCGCGAAGAGATGGAACGCCCACCGTACCATCATGTGCTGCAGCCGCAGGCCATGGACGTAGATCCCGCCGCCGGCACAGTGACCATCGCCCTCAACTATCGCGACGGGCTCGCACGCGCGCCCAACGAAAAGTCATTTCATGGCGGTGTCATCGCCGCGCTGATCGACCTCGCCGGCCATGCCGCGGTGGCCGTCAAGATCGGCAGGATGGCGCCGACCATCGATCTGCGCATCGATTATCTGCGTCCCTCCGACGGCGCCGATCTCATCGCAAAAGCGCGGCTGCTCAAGGCCGGCCGCACAGTGGCGCGCGTCGACATCGACGTCACCGATACCCAAGGCCGGCTCATCGCCATCGGCCGCGGCAGTTTCAGCACAGCATAAGGGCAACAGAAGTAAGCACCGTGCCGGCAATTTGCGCAGCGGACCGCCTTGTCATTTTTTGGGATATGTACTTATATTATAATAATGCAATATTTTTGGTACAGTTCCGGTGCCAGCCACTTGCAGCGCTCAGGAGTCCGATGTCTGTCTCCCGCATCGTCAAACGCGCCGTTATCTCGCTGCTGCTGGCCGCTGTACCCACAGCATCTCATGCCGGAGATGTCCTCAAACTGGCCGTCGGCGCCCCCAACAATTGGGACTCGTCGATCCCCGAGATCGGCCAGCGCGCCGGCATTTTTGCCAAACACGGGCTGCAGCTCGACATCCTCTATACGCAAGGCGGCGGCGAGACGATGCAGGCCGTGATCTCCGGCAGCGTCGATATCGGCGTCGCCGCCGGCACGCACGCCGTGATGGGCGCTTTCGCGAAAGGAGCGCCGGTCCGCATCCTCGCGGCCGGCACCACCGGGGCCGGTGATCTGTATTGGTATGTGCCTGCAGCCTCGCCGATCAAGTCGTTCCCAGATACCAACGGCAAGACCACCGGCTTCTCCACCGTGGGTGCGTCCACCCACATCACGCTGCTGGCGCTGATCAAACATTTCGGCACCAGCACCAAGGCGACGGCGACAGGCGCC
>JAQGJO010000552.1 GCA_028290595.1 Hyphomicrobiales bacterium
GCGATCATGAACTGCCTGAACAAAGAGGCCGTTTCAAACGCGCGCCGCGGGATGGCTTGAGGAAATACGGTTGTTCTGGAGCGGTTATTGAATGAAAATTCTCGAGCGAAACGAAAAGCTTCTCGCTTGAAAGAGAATGTTTCACATTTAATAGGCTAGACGCCTCTTTCCGAAAGACGCTATAAAGGCCCCCCGGATTTTGATGCGCCAGGCTTTGCCGAATTGCGCAAGTGGCCTGTCCGCAGGGGCCGACGGTCAGCGCGCGGTCTCATATGAGTTCTTTGCGAATTCTTTTTCGTACCGTGTCGCAATCCGTCGTTCCCGTTCGTCCTCGGAATGACAATCCATCGCCTGCCATCGCACGGCTCAAGGAAAGCACCATGTCTGGAGACAACTTCGCTATTGCCGAACAGCCGATGGACGCCGCTCCGCCACCGGATAATACCGCTCGCAACAAGATGGTGATCGGGCTTCTGCTGGTCTCGGCCTTTGTGGTGATCCTGAACGAGACCATCATGATGGTGGCGCTGCCGCACCTTATGACCAGCCTCGACATCACCGCCAGCACTGCGCAATGGCTGTCGACCGCCTTTATGCTCACCATGGCGGTCGTTATTCCCGTGACAGGCCTGCTGCTGCAACGGTTCAACACCCGTCCGGTGTTCATCCTCGCCATGTCGCTGTTCAGTGCCGGCACCTTGATTTCGGCGCTGGCTTTAGGATTCCCTATGCTGGTGATCGGACGCATCATCCAGGCCTCCGGCACCGCGATCATGATGCCGCTGCTGATGACCACGGTGATGCAACTGGTGCCGCCGGAATCGCGCGGCAAGACCATGGGTAATATCTCGATCGTCATCTCGGTGGCGCCGGCCATCGGGCCGACCCTCTCCGGGCTGATCCTGGCCGTGCTTGACTGGCGCTGGATGTTCCTGCTGGTGCTGCCGATCTCGCTCGCCGCGCTGGCGCTCGGAGCCAAGCGCATCGTCAATGTCACGACGCCGAGCAATGCGCCCATCGATGTCCTTTCCGTGTTTCTGTCCGCCATAGGCTTTGGCAGCTTTGTGTATGGCCTCAGCGAGTTCGGTGCGTCCGCATTGCATCCGACGCCTGTGTCGCCATGGATTCCGTTTGTCGTCGGGGCCGTCGTCATCGCGCTTTTCGTGCTGCGCCAGTTGCAGTTGCAGAAGCAGAACCGGGCGCTGCTCGACTTGCGCACGCTCAGCAACAAGACCTTCACCATCGCCACGGTGATGATGGCCATCCTGATGATGTCGATGTTCGGCATCTTCATCCTGCTGCCCATCTATTTGCAGAATGTACTCGGCTTGACGACGCTGCAGACCGGCCTGCTGCTATTGCCGGGCGGGCTGATCATGGGCCTCTGCGCGCCGACCGTCGGCACGCTGTTCGACAAGTACGGCCCGGCACGGCTGGTCATTCCCGGCGCAATCCTGCTGTGTGTGGTGACGTGGGGATTGACGCTGATACAGCAGGATACGCCGTTCTGGATGATTTTGATTGCGCATCTGGTGCTCAGCGTTGCGCTGGCCCTGATGTTCACGCCGCTGTTCACGGTGAGCCTCGGGGCGCTGCCGCCGAATCTTTATTCGCATGGCAGCGCGATGATCGGCACGACGCAGCAGGTTGCGGGCGCGGCCGGCACCGCGCTGTTCGTTGCCATCATGACCTGGCAGGGAGCCCGCTTTGGCGCCGCCGGCGCCGATCTCGCGGCGGCGACGACCGGCGGCATCCGCGCAGCGTTTCTCGCCAGCGCCATCATCGCACTCGGCGCCTTGTTGGCGGCTTTCTTCGTCAGGAAGCCAGAGGGCGAGCAGCCCGGCATGGGACAGGGCCACTAGCGAACGCCGCCGGCGCGCCGTGGTTCGATCTGCAAAATGATGTCATGATGCGATCTTCCCTTTGCGGAGGCTGGCATGATCGAATCGAAGAAAATCGAATTTCCCGGTCATAGCGGGGCCAATCTGGCGGCTCGTCTCGATTCCCCAGCGAAACCTCACGCCTTTGCGCTGTTCGCCCATTGTTTCACGTGCGGCAAAGACGTGTTTTCGGCCACTCGGATTGCCGAAGCTCTCACAGCACGCGGCATTGCCGTGTTGCGGTTTGATTTCACCGGGCTGGGAAGCAGCGAAGGTGAGTTCGCGAACACCAATTTCTCGTCCAATGTCGAGGACCTTGTGGCGGCAGCCGATTATCTGCGCAAGAACTACACAGCGCCTTCGTTGCTGATCGGCCATAGCCTGGGTGGAGCCGCAGTCCTTGCGGCGGCGCGGCACGTGCCGGAAGCAACGGGCGTCGTGACGATTGGCGCACCGGCCTCGGCAAGCCATGTCACGCATAATTTTGCCGCCGACGTGGCGGAGATCGAAGAGAAAGGCACGGCGACCGTTACGCTGGCGGGCCGGTCTTTCACCATCACCAAGCAGTTCCTGGATGACGTCGCGAACCAGAACATCCTCGATGGTTTGTCGACGTTGAAGAAAGCGCTTCTGGTGTGCCACGCGCCGCGCGACGAATATGTCGGCATCGACAATGCAAGTCAGATTTTTACGGCGGCGCGACATCCCAAGAGTTTTCTTTCGCTCGATACGGCGGATCATCTGCTGCGAAAGCGGCAAGATGCGGTCTACCTTGCAGATTCGATCGCCGCCTGGGCATCGCGTTATCTGGCGATCGCCGAAGAGGCGGAAGCATTGCCGCCGGGTACGGTTGAGGTGCGTGAGACGCGTACGGGGTCTCTGGCGCAGCAGGTGCGGGCGGGACGTCATGTGCTGTTGGCTGGTGAGCCGGTTACAGTCGGCGGGGATGATTCCGGTCCAAGCCCTTACGACTATCTTCTTGCCGCGCTCGGTGGCTGCACCTCGATGACGATGCGCCTTTATGCTGACCGTAAGGGGCTCGCCGTCGAGCGGTTCTCGATGCGCCTGTCCCATCGCAAGGTCCACGCCCAGGACTGCGCCGATTGCGAGACAATGGAAGGGCAGATCGGCGAAATCGCTCGCGACATCACAATTGAGGGCGATCTTTCGGAAGCGGATCGGGCGCGGCTGATGGAAATCGCCGACAAGTGTCCGGTCCACCAAACGCTGGCGCACGAAATCAGGATACGTTCGAGACTCGTGCCCTAAGGCGCCAATCCCATGTCCGCCCTGATGGCCCGTCAGATTTCGGCCCAGGACTCCATGTTGGCGTGCATCGGACACTCGTCGCCGGGGCAGGCGGTGAATTCGCAGAGGCGGCAAAAATGGCTGACGCCGTAAGCGTCCTTGCCTAGCGGTCGCATCAGTTTTTCCAGCAGGCCGGCGAACTGCTTCTCCTCGGCGGCCGTGAGAACGCCGAGATAGTCTTTGACTGCGGCGCAACGGGCGACAAGCGCCGGCAGCACGGCTTTGCGGCCGGCAGGCGTGACGTAGAGATGCGTCGCGCGTTTGTCCTCGCCCTCACGGGCTTCGACGAAGCCCTGCGCCTCGAGCTTGTCGACCAGTCGCACCGTCGCCGTGTGGGATAGTTTCAGCGCCCGCGCGAGCTGCGCATTGGTGATGCCCTCCCAAAATCCCATGATGTTGAGGGCTGCGGAGGCAGAGTCGGTCTGATTGGGATGGCTTTTGAGGGTTGCTCCGACGCGTTCGGTCACTTCACCGGCGAAGGCTGCAAGCATATTGGCGGTTCTTAAGCGAGTCATAGTCGCGATCTTAGTCATGCGGGGTTGACAGGGCCAGCCGGTTATCTATTATGTGCGTGCAGCACGCACTTATCAAGGACAAAAACGATGATGCGGATTTTGCAGGAATGGTCAGAAACAGCGGGGCAGGCCATCGCCCGCTACAGCGTCGTTCTATTCTTCCTGGGCTTCGGAGTTCTGAAGTTCACGCCGGGCGAAGCAGCGGCGATTCATCCGCTGCTCGTCCACAGCCCGTTCCTGTCGTGGCTTCCGAGGTTGTTAGACCAGCAGTCGTCTTCGGCGGTCATCGGCGTCGCGGAGATCGTGCTGGCTTTGATGATGGCGTTGCGTCCGTTTGCGCCGCTCATCTCGGCGATCGGCAGTTACGGCATTGCTGGTTCGCTCCTGGTCACTTTGAGCTTCCTCGTCACGACGCCGCAGCTTGATCCGGTCATCGGCAGCTTCATCGTCAAGGACCTGACCTTGCTCGGCGTAGCGCTCTGGTCTGGCGGTGAGGCCTTGCGCGCCGCGCCGCAGGCGGCGAAATGAGCAGTCGGGAGATTGTGATGGACATATCCGATAGCGCCGTGGGCAAGGAAATCGGCAAGGACACGAGCAAGAACACCCGTAAGGCGACGCGTCGCGAATGGATCGGCCTCGCCATCATTGCGTTGCCCTGTGTGCTCTACGCGATGGACCTTACGGTGCTGAACCTGGCTGTGCCGTCGCTGAGCGCCGACCTCAAGCCGACGGCGGCGCAACTGCTGTGGATCGTTGATATCTACGGTTTTCTGGCGGCGGGATCGCTCCTGATCATGGGATCTCTCGGTGATCGGATCGGCCGGCGAAAGCTGTTGCTGATCGGTTGTACGGCATTCGGGCTCTTGTCGCTGCTGGCTGCCTTTGCCCGCAGCGCCGAGATGCTCATCCTAGCGCGCGCGTTGCTCGGCCTCGCCGGCGCGACGCTGGCGCCTTCGACGCTGTCCCTGATCAGCAACATGTTCCATGACGATCGCGAGCGGACTTTTGCCGTGAGCGTCTGGGTCGCAAGCTTTTCGCTCGGCGGCGCGCTGGGGCCGGCTGTTGGCGGCCTGCTGCTGGCGCATTTCTGGTGGGGATCGGTATTCCTGCTGTCTATTCCCATTACAGCGCTGGTACTGATCGTCGGGCCGGCGCTGCTGCCCGAATACAGGGACCCCAATGGCGGGCGGCTCGATATCCTGAGCGCCGTCTTGTCTCTGGCCGCTGTGTTGCCGATCGTCTATGGCATTAAGCTGGCCGCCGAAGGCGATAGCCCCGCCTGGGCGGCATCTGCTGTGGCTTTGGGTCTGATGTTCGGTGTGCTGTTCGTGCGGCGGCAGATGCGGCTGGCCGATCCGCTTCTCGACTTGCGATTGTTCAAGCAGCCGGCGCTGACCGCGGCGCTTGCCATCAACGTCCTCGATTTCTTCGTCGGCTTCGGCATTCTCGTCCTTGTCGCCCAATATCTTCAGCTGGTGTTGGGACTTACGCCGCTGGAAGCGGGCCTTTGGAGCATTCCGGCGGGGTTGGGGTTCGTCGTCGGATCGCTGTTGACATCGTTCGTGCTCAAGCTGATGAGGCCGGCCTATGTTCTCGGGTGCGGATTGATGCTTGGCGCAAGCGGTCTCGCCTTGATGGCGCATGCAAGTGTGACGCAGAGTTTGATTCTGATCGTTCTGGGGAACGTGCTGTTCGCCATAGGCTCGGCCCCAAGCGTTACGATCGTTGCTGACCTCGTTGTCAGTTCGGCGCCCAAGGACCGGTCCGGCGCGGCCTCGGCGCTGTCCGAAACGGCTTCCGAATTCGGCGGCGCGCTCGGTATCGCCTTGCTCGGCAGCCTTGCGACCTATCTTTATCGTTCTGCGCTTAGCGGGTCGATGCCGAGGGATGTGCCCGGTGACGCCATGACAACGGCGTTGCGCGGAATAGGGCCGGCGAGCAGTCTCGCGCAAAATCTCGATAACAGCAACGCATTACTGGCGGCCGCGCAACACGCTTACACAAACGCGGCGACGATCACTTTTTCGACAGCCGCGGCGATCACGCTGCTGACAGCCATTCTCGCTGTGGCAGTGTTTCGAGATATGAAATCACACGGCTAGGTCGTGTCGAGTTACAGCCACTTCGGAACGTCGACACGCGCATAATTGCGCAGCTTGTCGATCAAGGTTTCGGCGTCGGCATCCACGGATATCGAATGCCGATGCGCTGGCGGCAGAAATTTCGTGTCGACCATATGGTCGATGAAGCCCAGAAACGTTGTGAAAAACCCGGCGGTGTTCAACAGGCCGACGGGTTTATCGATCTCCGAAAGTTGGTTCATGGTCCAAACTTCCATGAACTCCTCGATCGTGCCGATGCCTCCGGGCAATGCGATGAACGCATCGGCCAGTTCGACCATGCGTTCCTTGCGGCCGCGCAGGGTCGGCGTGATCTCATGACCGGTCAGGCCCGCATGCGAATGCCCGCGCCGATGCAGGCTTTCGGTGATCACGCCGTGGACATTGCCGCCGGCAGCCAGAGCGGCGTCGGCGACAATGCCCATCAATCCCTTTGTCGTTCCGCCATAGACGATGGCTATTCCAGCTTTTCCGAGCGCCCCACCGAGTGCGCGCGCTCCGTCCGCGAACTCTTCCGATGCGCCGAAGTTCGATCCGCAAAATACGGCGACGGTCTTGATGGAACGTATCGTCATTCGGCTGCTTTCGATTCAGGGGAGAGTGGCCGCAGAATAGCGATTACGGGCAGATAGCCAAAGGACGAAAATGCAGCACGGCTTCGTCTGCATCGGCTCTGGACTGCGTAACGGAGGCGGGATTGGAGCCTGTTCCTTGAACAGAGAAGAACGTCAGATCGTGCAGTCCGATACTGCTGAGAATGGTTTTCAGATAGGGAGTCAGAAAATCCGGCTGACGGGCGCGTTCGCCGGAAAATCTGCCGCCCGAGGCCACGGCGACAAAGACCGGACGGTCGCGCAAGGTGCCGATTTTTCCTTCCGCGGTCATTTTGAACGTACGGCGGGCGCGCACGATGTGATCGATCCACGCCTTGAGCGCGGAGGGCAGGGTCAGGTTGTGCATCGGCGTGCCGATGACCACAAAGTCCGAGCTCTCCAGCTCCCGAATGAGCTCGTCAGACAGCGCACTGGAGCCCTCCTGAGAGATGTCCGCCGATGACCCTTGGGAAACCGCGTAATTTTCATCAACATGGGCAATCGTGCCGTTGCCGATGACGCGATCGATGACGACTGCCGCCGGCTCGTTCTGCAACAGAAAGCTGATGATCTTTTGAGAGAGCCGATAGCTCTCGGC
>JAQGJO010000002.1 GCA_028290595.1 Hyphomicrobiales bacterium
ACGATCAGGATCTCGCCCTTGGGCCCGGGCAAGGCGCGGATCTGCCGCGTCGCGGCAATGCCGTCGAGTTCGGGCATCTGGATATCCATCAGCACAACATCGAAATCGGCCCGGCGCACGGCCTCGACCGCTTCCACGCCATTGTCCGCCACCGTCAGGTGATGGCGCTTATCAAGAAGAGCGATGACGTATTTCTGGTTGATCTTGTTGTCTTCAGCGAGAAGCACCCGCAGCGGCTGCCCGCCTTGCTTCAGAGGCTGCGGCGGCATGGCGCGATGATCGACGCGCTCGGACAGAACCACGACCTTCTGCGCGCTCTGCTCGCTGTAGAGGCGCACGAGGCAGTCGCGCAATTCGTGCTGGCGTACCGGCTTGTCGATCTTGGCATCGAAGAGATCCAACGCCTCCTTCGCCGCGCCATGTCCGCCGGCCGACGACATGATCACGATACGGGTGTCCGATAGGCTCTTGCTGTCGCGGACCCGGCGGGCGAGCTCGCTGCCGGCCATGCCCGGCATCATCTGGTCGGTGAACATCACGTCGTACGGCTTGCCCACATGCCACGCACGCTCCAGTTCCGCCAAGGCGCCAAAGCCGTCCGGAGCGGTGGTGACGTTCCTGATGCCCAGGGCGCGCAACTGCAGGCCGAAGATATCCAGGTTCATCGCAATGTCGTCGACCAGCAAAACCTTCAGGCCGGGCAGATGGGTTGGCAAGGCGGCCAAGTCAGGCAGCTGCGCGCTGGAGCGCGCAAGCGAGATCTCGAACCAGAACGTCGATCCGACGCCGACTTGGCTGTTGACGCCGATCGTGCCGCCCATCAACTCGACCAGCTGCTTGCAAATCGCCAGACCCAAACCCGTGCCGCCGTAGCGGCGGGTGACCGAGTTGTCGGCCTGGCTGAACTTCTGGAACAGCTTCTGGCAGACGGCTTCGGGGATACCGATGCCGCAGTCCTTCACTTCGAAACGCAAATGCGACTTGCCGGTCGCGGGGTCTTCCACCCGCGCAACATAGACCTGCAGGCTGACGCCGCCCTTGTTGGCGAACTTGACGGCATTGCTGAGAAGGTTCAGCAGCACTTGACGCAGACGGGCCGAATCGCCGCGATAGACGCCGCAGGCCGCCGGCTCGACGAAGCAGCTCAGATCCAGGTCCTTCTCGCGCGCCTTTCCGGTCATCACCGCAACAGCGCTCTCGACCGTGTTGACGAGATCGAAATCGAGATATTCCAACTCGAACTTTCCGGCTTCCAGTTTGGACACATCCAGAATGTCGTTGACGATCGCCAGCAACGCCTCTCCCGATTCGCGCACGGTTTCGGCGAATCCGCGTTGCTGAGAATCGAGAGCGGTGTCGAGCAGCAACCCCGTCATGCCCAGAATGCCATTCATGGGCGTGCGGATTTCATGGCTCATGTTGGCGAGGAAATTCGTTTTCGCGCGGCTGCCCGCGTCTGCGGCGTCGCGCGCGGCGGTCAACTCCTGACGGGTCTGCTCCAGTTCCGCCACATAGGCGCGCAAGCGCGCAGCTTCGTCTTCGGCGCGGCGGGCCAGGCGGGTGTCGAACAGCGCGCAGACGAACCCCAGCGCGATCACGAAGAAGGCGACGACAGCGACCACCACGGCCATCCCGTTGGGGGCGAGCATGACGCCTTCAGGCTGGAACAGCGGCTGCAGTTGGAAAGAAACCGCCGCCATGGCCGTAAAATGCATACCGCAGATCGCGACGACGAACAGGCCCGTCGCGGCGGCGAACTTCGCCGACGTCTTGGCATGGAATGTCGCCTGCAAGGCTGCGGTCGAAGCGGCGATTCCGATGAGCACCGATGCGGCGACATAGGTCGAGTCCCAAACCTGCTCGAAGGGACCGCGCAGCGCCGCCATGCCGATGAAATGCATAAGGCTGATGGCGAGGCCGATGACGATGCCGCCGCCAAAGACGCCCGCCCGCGTCGTGGCAAGGCCGATCCCCAGCGTGCAGAGCACAATGGCGATGACGGCGGAGAGGATGGTTTGCGGCACATCGAAGCCGACGCTGAAGCCAGGTTCGAACGCCAACATCGCGACGAAATGCGTGCCCCAGATACCGCAAGCCGCCACAAAACCGGCAGCGCCGAGCCAATAGGACCGCGCTTTACCTATCGCGACGCGCACGCGCCCGAGCATATGCACCAAGGTGGCGCAGGCGCACAGGCACAGAACCGCCGCGAGCAGAACCAGACGAAGATCGTGCTGGCCTGTTATGCAATCGATGACCCGGAACATCCCGCCAGGCTAAGGATGCAGGGTAAAAAAAGGATTAAATGCCGCTAAAAAACGGGGAAGTGGTGCCCGGGGGCGGATTTGAACCACCGACACGCGGATTTTCAATCCGCTGCTCTACCAACTGAGCTACCCGGGCATAGGCGTCATCCGACCGATGGCCGGAGAGCAAGAGCGCCGCTTATAGGCGATGACGCCGGGCCTGTCCAGCGGCTCTCGCGGACCTGAAAACCGGCCAAAAAGCCAGCAAGCCCAAGGCGCTACCCGGGGCTTTAAGCCCCCTTTTTGTCCTTGCCGTCCTGCTCTTCGATGGCCTTTTCCAGCTCTTCCAGGTCGGCGTCGTCCAGCTCGACCGCCGGGATGCGGTATTCCTCGCCGAGCCAGCGCCCGAGG
>JAQGJO010000404.1 GCA_028290595.1 Hyphomicrobiales bacterium
TGGAAGAACTGGGCGGCGATTGGAGCCAGGTCGATGTCATCGGCGCCTCAGGCGACACCGCTCTCTATGGTAATCTTGCCTTGGGCGGCGCTTTCCAGATCACCGGCGGCTCCACGTCGATGGTGTCGTCCTGGGAGCGCTACCGCAAGGCCGGAGCCGCTGCCCGCATGATGCTCGTGGCAGCCGCAGCGAAACAATGGAACGTGCCGGAACGCGAGATCGAGGTCGCGGCGGGGACGCTGTCCCATACCTCGGGCAAAACCGCAAAGTTCGGCGATCTGGCGGTCGCGGCGGCGGCACAGCCTGTTCCCACCGATGTGCCGCTGAAGCCGCGCGAGCGCTGGACGCAGATCGGCTCCAACACGCTCAAGCGCTACGATTCAGCCGGCAAGACAAACGGCAAACAACCCTACACGATCGATCTGAAGATGGACGGCCTGCTGACGGCGGTGATGATTCATCCGCCCAAGTTCGGCGCTCAGGTGAAGAGCTTCGATGCATCCAAGGCCAAGGCCCTCGATGGCATCGTCGATGTCGTCCAAATCCCGCGCGGCATCGCCGTGGTCGGCCGCGACATGTGGACCGCTTTGAAAGGTCGCGGCCTGACGGTGGTCGAATGGGATGAAAACAGCGCCGAGCAACGCGGCAGCACCGAATTGCTTGGCGAATATCAAAAGCTGGCCAAAGGCCCAGCCGCGGCCACTGCGCAGAATGTCGGAAACGTCGCCGACGCCTTCGCTAACGCCGCCCAGACGATCGAGGCCGTCTATGAATTCCCGTATCTTGCCCATGCGGCCATCGAACCGCTCAATGCCGTCGCCCGCATCGGCGAAGACGGTCGCGTCGACGTTTGGGGCGGCCACCAGATGCCCGGCCTCTACCAGATGATCGCCGCCCAGGTCGCCGGCACCACGCCCGACAAAGTCAGCATGCATGTGATGAAAACCGGCGGCAGCTTCGGTCGTCGTGCTGTCGGCGATGGCGATCTGATCGCCGAAGCAGTCGCCATCGCCAAGGCGCTTGGTCCCGGCAAGCCGGTGAAGGTGCAGTGGACGCGCGATAACGACATGCGCGGCGGTCGTTATCGGCCCGCTTACGTGCATGCGATGAAAGCCAGTCTAGACAAGGACGGCAAACTGGTCGCGCTGTATGACCATATCGTTGGCCAGTCGATCATGGACGGCGGGCCGTTCGCCATGATGATCAAGGACGGTATCGACCCGACCTCGGTCGAGGGCGCAGCCAACATGCCCTATGCGATCCCGAACCTGAAAATCGATCTCACCACGGTCGCATCGAAAATACCCGTGCTGTGGTGGCGTTCGGTCGGCTCCACCCATACGGCCTATGCGGTGGAAACGTTCGTCGATGAACTGGCCGCCGCGGCCAAACGCGATCCCATCGACTTCAGGCTGGCGATGCTCGACAAGCACCCACGGCATGCCGCCGTGCTCAAACTCGCCGCCGAAAAGGCCGGTTGGGGAACGCCGCTGCCGCAAGGCCGCTTCCGTGGCGTGGCGCTGCACGAGAGCTTCTCCACCCTGGTCGCCCAGGTGGTCGAGATCACCGTCAAGAGCGGCACCGACTTCTCGGTCGACCGCGTCATCTGCGCGGTCGATTGCGGCACGGCGATCAACCCCGACCAGGTCCGCGCCCAAATGGAAGGCGGGATCGGTTTCGGGCTGGGCGCGATCCTGCAGGAGGAACTGACGCTGACGGGCGGCGTGGTCGACCAACAGAACTACGATACCTACACGCCCCTGCGCATCAACCAGATGCCGAAGATCGAGGTTCATATCATGCCCTCCAACGAACCGCCGACCGGCGTTGGCGAACCCGGCGTGCCGCCGATCGGACCCGCGGTTGGCAACGCACTCCGCGCCGCGACGGGGAGGACAGTCCGCCGGCTGCCGATCCTCAAGCACTTGTCGACCTAGAGCACACGAAAAAGCGGTCGATTGCTTTTGAGTATGGCGAGCAAACCGCGTTTCTAGCGAAACGCGGTTTCGCCAACTCTTATTTTGGCGCCTTTGAGGCATCTGGCGCTCTCGTCAGACCGTAAAATACCCTGCCCGAGGGACGCCCCGGAGGCCGTAAGGTTAAGTGCGCGTTAACCCCGTCCGCCGTAGCATCCGGGCTCACGCTGCGGTGCCTCGCGGCCCCTTTTTTGCGACCACCCCATTGCCCAAAATGATGCGAACAAACAGCTCTTCGGTTCTCGAAAGAATTCCCGATCCTGTCCGCATGTATTTCGGGCGCCGCCTGGCTGAACTAGCCGGCCTGCTGGTGCTGGCGCTCGCCGGCTGTTTCACCCTTGCCCTGGTGTCCTGGTCGGCGCTCGATCCAAGCCTGAACTACGCCACCGACGCCCACGTCCGCAATCTGCTCGGCACGCCCGGCGCCATCGTCGCCGACCTGTTCATGCAACTGTTCGGGCTGGCGACGATCGCCTTTCTGCCGCCGCTGGTCGCCTGGTCGCTGGCGCTGCTGTCGAAGCGCCGGCTCGACCGGATCGCCTTCCGGATTCTGTGCATGCTGGCCGGCGTTCTCTGCGCCGCGACCTTGATCTCGCTATTTCCTTCCAGCAGCAGTTGGCCGCTGCCCACCGGCCTCGGCGGCGTCGTCGGCGACGCCATTCTCGCCGTGCCCAGGAAAATTCTCGGCGGCGGCGTCATCACTCGCCTGATCTTCGGCGGCCTTGCCGGCATTCTCGCCATCATTGCCTTCACCGCGGCGATGACGCGGGTTGGCGACGAGGACCCCGACGCACAACTCGCCGACAGCAAGCCGGCTCCCGCCCGCGCAAAACCGACCGAACTTGAAGACGATGACGACCGCAGCAGCGAGCCCGGTCTCGCACTCACTTTGCTCGGCGGCTGCATCCATATGGTGCTGAGCTTCAAGGGTCAGATGCTCCGCATGTTCCGCAGCATGCGCGGGTCGGCTGCCAGCAACCGCCGCCAGCAGGCCCTGCGTCACGACCTCGATGACGAGGCGATCGCCGCCACTATGCCGGGCATGCCTTCTGGTTTGCCACGCCGCGCACCCCCGCCGCCCCTCGAGGCAGAGCCGCGCACCTCGCCGGCCTTGCGCCGCCGCGAAACGATCGACGCGCCGTTCACCAACCTCACCGCCCGCGATGACGAAGACGACGCAGACGTGGAAGAGACCCGCGTCGCTAAACCGGCGCCGCCGCTGAAGCCCGGCAAGCGAGTCGCGCGCGAAGCCCAGCCGTCGTTCCTCGACCGCTCGCGCTATGAACTGCCACCACTGCTTCTGCTCAGCGAAGCCAAGAAAATCGCCACCAGCAAAGTGTCGGCCGACGCACTCGAACAGAACGCCCGCCTGCTCGAAGGCGTGCTCGACGATTTCGGCGTCAAGGGCGAGATCATCAACGTCAGGCCGGGCCCGGTCGTCACGCTGTACGAACTGGAGCCTGCGCCGGGCATCAAATCGTCGCGCGTCATCGGCCTGGCCGACGACATCGCCCGCTCGATGTCGGCGATCTCGGCGCGCGTCGCCGTGGTGCAGGGCCGCAACGCCATCGGCATCGAACTGCCCAACCAGCGCCGCGAAACCGTCTATCTGCGCGAACTGCTCGCCTCGGAGGATTTCGAAAAGTCGAAGCACCGGCTGGCGATCGCGCTCGGCAAGACCATCGGCGGCGAACCCGTCATCGTTGATCTCGCCCGCATGCCGCATCTGCTCGTCGCCGGCACCACCGGCTCCGGCAAATCGGTCGCCATCAACACCATGATCCTGTCGCTGCTCTACCGGCTGAAGCCGGAAGACTGCAGGCTCATCATGGTCGATCCGAAAATGCTCGAACTGTCGGTCTATGACGGCATTCCACATCTGCTGACGCCCGTCGTCACCGATCCGAAGAAAGCCGTTGTCGCGCTCAAATGGGCCGTGCGCGAGATGGAAGACCGCTACAAGAAAATGTCGAAGGTCGGCGTCCGCAACATCGACGGTTTTAACGCGCGCATCGCCGAAGCCGCCGCCAAAGGCGAGGTCATCACCCGTACGGTGCAGACCGGCTATGATCGCGAAACCGGCGAGGCCATCT
>JAQGJO010000408.1 GCA_028290595.1 Hyphomicrobiales bacterium
TTCGCGCGCTCGACGAGCGGCTGCGCTACATGCGCGAGCTCGATGACCGCCGCAAAGCCATCCTCGACAGCATCGACAGCCAGGGCAAGCTCGACGCGCCGTTGCGCAAGCTCATCGAGGACGCCGACAGCAAGGCCCGCCTTGAAGACATCTACCTGCCCTATAAGCCCAAGCGCCGCACCAAGGCGCAGATCGCCATCGAAGCCGGCCTCGCGCCGCTCGCCGACGCTCTGTTCGCCCATCCGGAGAATGCCCCGCGTGAGGTGGCCGAAGCCTATGTCGACGCGACCAAGGGTATCGAGACTGTTGACGCCGCGCTCGACGGCGCGCGCGCCATTCTGACCGAACGTTTCTCGGAAAATGCCGAACTGCTCGGCGACCTGCGCGAAACCTTCTGGAACGAAGGCGTGCTCATGTCGAAAGTCCGCAAGGGCAAAGAGACCGACGGCGCGAAATTCTCCGACTATTTCGATCTGACGCAGAAGCTCGACAAACTGCCGTCGCATCGCATTATGGCGTTGTTTCGCGGCGAGAAGGAAGAGTTTCTCGATCTCATGTTCGAGCCCGAACCCGACAAGCCGGAAGGCACGGCGCCCGGACGCTTTGAAAAGAAGATCGCCATGCGGCTCGGCGTGCAGGCGCTTGGCCGGCCCGGCGACAAATGGCTGTCGGACACGATCCGCGCTGCCTGGCGCTTTCGCCTGTCATCCACCTTGTCGGTCGATCTGCGCTTGCGCCTGTGGCAGCGGGCGGAGGATGATGCGGTGACGGTCTTCGCCGGCAACCTGCGCGATCTGCTGCTCGCAGCGCCCGCTGGAACCCGCGCCACCATGGGACTTGATCCGGGCTTTCGCACCGGCGTCAAAGTCGCCGTCGTCGATGCGACGGGCAAGGTCGTCGATATAGCGACCATCTACCCGCACGAGCCGCAGAAGCGCTGGGACGATTCTCTCTCCGTGCTTGCTGCCTTATGCCTGCGTCACAAGGTCGATCTTGTCGCCATCGGCAACGGTACCGCCTCGCGCGAGACCGAAAAGCTGGCGCTCGACATGATGAAGAAGTTTCCCGAGCTCAAGCTGACGAAAGCCATCGTCTCGGAAGCCGGCGCCTCGGTCTATTCGGCATCTGCGTTTGCATCACAGGAACTGCCGGATCTCGACGTCTCGATCCGCGGCGCGGTGTCCATCGCTCGGCGTCTTCAGGACCCGCTGGCAGAACTGGTGAAGATCGACCCAAAATCCATCGGCGTCGGACAGTATCAGCACGACATCGCCGAATTCAAACTGTCGCGCTCGCTCGACGCCGTCGTCGAGGATTGCGTCAACGCGGTCGGCGTCGATGTGAACACAGCCTCGGTGCCGCTGCTGGCGCGTGTGTCCGGCATCGGCGATTCCCTTGCCCAGAACATCGTCATGCATCGCGACAGCAACGGGCCGTTCAAGACACGCAGCGATATCAAGAAAGTCGCGCGGCTCGGTCCCAAGGCCTTCGAGCAATCGGCTGGCTTTCTGCGCATCGTCGACGGCGAGGATCCGCTCGACGCATCGGGCGTGCATCCGGAAGCCTATCCGGTGGTTCGCCGCATTCTCGAAGCGACGAAAAGCGATATCAAGGGCCTGTTCGGCAATGCCAAGACCCTGCGCGGCCTTGAAGCGCGCAAATTCACCGACGAGAAATTCGGCGTTCCGACCGTCACCGACATTCTGAAAGAACTGGAAAAGCCCGGCCGCGATCCGCGCCCCGCGTTCAAGACCGCCGAATTCCAGGAAGGCGTCGAAACCCTCAACGACCTCAAGCCCGGCATGATCCTGGAAGGCGCGGTGACGAATGTCGCGGCCTTCGGAGCCTTCGTCGACATCGGCGTGCATCAGGATGGGCTGGTGCATATTTCAGCTCTGTCGAAGACCTTCGTGAAGGACCCGCGCGAAGTGGTGAAGCCGGGCCAGATCGTGCGCGTGAAAGTGCTGGAAGTCGACAAGCCGCGCAAACGCATCGCGCTGACTATGCGGCTGGATGACGACGTGAATGCTGCGCCGGCACGCGACCGCCAACAGGCAGGACCACGCGTCTCGGTGGCGAGCCACAACAACAAGCAGGCGGCGAAAGAGACGACGGGTGGCGGCGCGCTGGCCGAAGCGCTGCGGCGTGCGAGCGAGGCGAGATCGCGTTAGGCGACTGACGAAAAGCCTAGCAAGCGGCAACAAGCTACAAGAAGCCCTCATCCTGAGGAGCACGCGCAGCGTGCGTCTCGAAGGACGGGGACGTGTGAGAGCAGATGACGAGCGGCGTTACGTTTGCTTGCGCAGCCGACAGGTTGCGGCGTGACGCCCCCGTCCTTCGAGACGCGCCTTTCAGGCGCTCCTCAGGATGAGGGCTCCTGGTGATGTCCGCGCTTACTGAGACAGTTCATCCCCTTAACTTCGCATCCAGCGACCACCTCCCCGGGCCATTGAGCATCAGAAACAGAAACCCTCCCGCCATGGCGAGGTTTTTCTGAAAATGCGCGAGCTGGTTCCGGTCGCCAAACTCGCGGTGAAAGTAATACGCCGTCACGAGCGTGTAGACGGCGAGCAGAAACGCCACGATCCGGGTCTGGAAGCCGAACAGGATCAGCAGGCCGCCGCCGGCCTCGATCGCGATGGCGACCGGCAGCAGGTAGCCCGGAATTCCATGCTTCGCCATAAAGCCGGCGCTGGCCGCATAGGCGGTGAATTTACCCCATCCGGCCATGAGAAAAATGACACACATGAGCGCGCGCCCGACCAGCGCAGCGCCGTCCGCCATGCCATTGCCGCCCGCCACATAACTCGAATTCCTAGGCATGCTGTCTCCACCACAACGATCGGCTGATTCGTAAGATGCGCAGAATGCACGTGATCGCCCGATTGCCGAAATCAACCGGTGCGAACCTGCCGATTCTCTACTAGGATCGGGTGACGCTATTGCGGCACTGGTTCCCGCCGCCCATTACAAAGACTGGTCTTTGGCAAAGAAAATCACCGTTAAGAGAGCACAAGAGAAACCGGGCGCGCTGCCCTCGAAGGCAGAGATTCTGGCCTTCATCGCCCGCGAGGCGACCGCTGCCGCGCAAGCCGGCAAGCCCGCCCCCGGCAAGATCGGCAAGCGCGAGATCGCCCGCGCCTTCGAGGTCAGGAGCGACGATCGCATCGCCCTCAAGCGACTCCTGCGCGAGATGGAAGCCGACGGCGAGCTTGAGCGACGGCACAAGCACATTGGCAAGCCAGGCGAAATTCCGGCCGTCGTCTTGTGCGACATCGTCACGCGCGACCGCGACGGCGACCTCATCGCCACGCCGGTGGAATGGGACGCGGCCGTGCAAGGCCCCGTCCCCCGCATCGCCATTCACATGCCGCGCAAGTCGAAGCCCGGCGAACCGACGCCCGGCGTCGGCGATCGCGCCCTTGTGCGCAATGAAATCGACCCGACCGCCGGCCCGAAGGACCCGCCCTATCGCGGCCGGGTTATCAAGCTCGTGGCGCGCAATCGCGTCCAGACGATCGGCGTCTACCGCGCTTTGCCCAATGGCGGCGGCAGGCTCATCCCCGTCGACAAGAAGGCGCGCGGCAAGGAACTCGATATTCCGGCCGGCGCCGAAGGCGAGGCGCGCGATGGCGATCTCGTCGCCGTGGAACTGTCCGCAGAAGGCCGTTTCGGCCTGCCGCAGGCGCGCGTGCGCGAACGGCTCGGCGCCATCGACAACGAGCGCGCCATCACCACCATCGCGCTGCATGCCCATGGCATCCCCCACGTCTTCCGCCCGGAGACCTTGCAGGAAGCCGAAAGCGCGCGGGCGGCGACCATGGCAAGTAACGATTTTCGCCGCGAGGACTGGCGCAAACTGCTGCTCGTCACCATCGATCCGGCCGACGCCAAGGATCACGATGACGCGGTCCATGCCGAACCCGATGAAGATCCCGACAATGCGGGCGGCTTCGTGCTCACCGTCGCCATCGCTGATGTCGCGGCCTATGTGAGGCCAGGTACGTCGCTTGACCGCGAAGCGCTGGAGCGCGCCAATTCGGTTTACTTTCCCGATCGCGTCGTGCCGATGCTGCCCGAACGCATCTCCAATGATTTGTGCTCGCTGCGCCCGCATGAGGACCGCCCGGCGCTTGCCGTGCGCATGATCATCGCCAGGGACGGGCGCAAGCTGCGCCATACCTTCCATCGCATCATGATGCGCTCGGCTGCGAAGCTCGCCTATCCGCAGGCGCAGGCCGCCATCGACGGCGCCACCGACGATGTGACGGGCCCCCTGCTCGAACCCGTTCTGCGGCCCTTATGGGATGCCTGGCGGGCGCTCAACATCGCGCGCGAACAGCGCAGCCCGCTCGATCTCAATCTGCCCGAGCGCAAACTGCTGCTGAAGCCTGATGGCCGCATCGACCGGGTGCTGATTCCGCCGCGCCTCGATGCGCACAAGCTGATCGAGGAATATATGATCCTCGCCAATGTCGCCGCCGCCGAAACCCTGGAAGCGCAGGGCTCGAAGCTGATCTATCGCGCCCACGACGAACCCTCGATCGAGAAGCTGCACAATCTCGGCGAGTTCCTCTCGACCATCGGCGTCAAACTGGCCAAGGGCCAGGTGCTGCGGCCGCAGCAGTTCAACGGCATCCTGGAGCGCGTCAAGGACAGCGAAAACGAAAACGCAGTGAACGAAGTGGTTCTGCGCACGCAGGCGCAGGCCGAATATACATCGGAGAATTACGGCCACTTCGGCCTCAACCTCAAGCGCTACGCGCATTTCACCTCGCCCATCCGCCGCTATGCCGATCTCATCGTCCATCGCGCGCTAATCCGCGCGCTCAATTTCGGTTCCGATGGCCTGCCTAACATGGAGCCTGATGAGCTTGCCGAAATCGCCACGCGCATATCGGCCGCCGAGCGCCGCGCCATGGCCGCGGAGCGCGAGACCAACGACCGGTTGATCGCCTCGTTTCTGTCGACGCAGATCGGCGCGACATTTCCCGGCCGCATCTCCGGCGTCACCCGCGCCGGCCTATTCATCAAGCTGTCGGACACCGGCGCGGACGGTTTTGTACCGGCGGCGACCATCGGCAACGACTACTACCGCTATGTCGAAAACCTGCATGCGCTGGTCGGTAACCGCACCGGCGAAACCTTCCGGCTCGGCGATCAGGTCGAGGCGAAACTGGTTGAGGCAGCGCCGCTTGCAGGCGCCTTGCGGTTTGAAATCGCCAGCTCCGGCAAGGTCAGAAGTGCCGGAAGTCCCCGTCCAGGCGCGGCAAAATCGCGCAAGCC
>JAQGJO010000055.1 GCA_028290595.1 Hyphomicrobiales bacterium
GCGTCGGACAACGGCTGCGCAGCGAGATCGGCAAGGATGTTTTCAACTCGTGGTTCACGCGGCTTGAAATCGACCGCATCGCCGGATCGACGATCTATTGTTCGGTGCCGACAAAGTTTCTGAAGAGCTGGATTCACTCCCATTATCTGGAGCGGCTCAGCTTCGCGATGACGGCGGAATTTCCCGGCACCGATCGTGTCGTCGTCGATATTCGCACGAGCGTGAAACGCCCGGTCTATAACGGCCAGCCGACGGCTGCGCCGAGCGTGGTGGCACGCGATGACGGACGCGGCGCTCCGGCGCTGCAGCGCGTCACGAGCCAGGCGCCGCAGGCGCAGAAGAAGGGCGATGCCGCGACCTCGTTCGGGAGCGAAGAGGGCGATGCCTTCTCCGGTGCGCCGCTCGACAAGCGCTTCACCTTCGATTCCTTCATCGTCGGCCAGACCAATCAACTGGCGCATGCGGCAGCATTGCGCGTCGCGCGCAACGGCCGCGACGAGCCGGCGCAGTTCAACCCGCTGTATATTTTCGCGCCCGTCGGTCTCGGCAAGACGCATCTGCTGCAGGCAACTGCCCATGCCGCCGCCGAGACGGGCCAGAAGGTCATCTATCTGACCGCCGAGAAGTTCATGTACAGCTTCGTTTCGGCACTGCGCTCGCAAAACGCCATCGCCTTCAAGGAGAAGCTGCGCGCCATCGACACCTTGGTGATCGACGACGTGCAGTTCCTGCGCGGCAAATCGATCCCGCAGGAATTCTGCCATACGCTCAACGCGCTGATCGATGCGCGCCGCCAGGTGGTGATCGCCGCCGACCGGCCGCCGTCGGATCTCGAGAGCATCGACGAGCGCACCCGTTCGCGGCTTGCCGGCGGGTTGTGCGTGCACATCCGCTCCTTCGACGATCAATTGCGCCTGAAGATGGTCGAATCGCGCATTGCGACCGCCAAGGTGGCGCATCCGAGTTTTGAAGTGCCCGACAGCGTGTTCAAATATATCGCCAATGCGATCCAGACCAACGGCCGCGATCTCGACGGCGCGGTCAACCGGCTGCTGGCGCATGCGACGCTCGCCGGCACGTCGGTGACGGTGGAGATGGCGGAAAACGCGATCCGCGATCTGGTTCGCACCAGCGAGCCGAAGCGCGTGCGCATCGAGGACATCCAGAAGCTGGTCGCCAGCCACTACAACGTCTCGAAGCCCGACATCCTGTCGTCGCGGCGTACGGCCACCGTGGTGCGGCCGCGGCAGATCGCCATGTATCTGTCGAAAGTGCTGACCCTGCGCTCGCTGCCGGAAATCGGCCGGCGCTTCGGCGGCCGCGATCACACCACCGTGCTGCATGCAGTGCGCAAGATCGAAGCGCTGTCGAAGTCAGATCACTCGCTGTCGGAAGAGCTGGAACTGCTGAAGCGGATGCTGACGGACTGAGGGCTGACGCGCCCCGCCCTCATCCGACCCTTGCTGCGCAAGGGCCACCTTCTCCCGCTCCGCGGGAGAAGGAAGAAAGCTCCCTCACCTCGACGTCTTAATCCGCGTCCATTCGCGCGTCACATAACGCTGCACCGCCTGTTCATAGGGCGTCACCGTATAGAGGCGACGCATGGTCGCCTCATCGGGATAGATCGCCTTGTTGCTGGCGATGTCTTCCGGCAGCAGCGCCTTGGCGCTTAGCACGCCGCTGGCGAAATTGGTGACGGCGGAGTTTCGCGCCGCGACTTCCGGGCGCATCAGGAAATTGATGAAGGCATGCGCCTCGTCGACATGTTCGGCATCCTTGGGGATGGCAAGATTGTCCATCGACATCAAGGTGCCTTCCTTGGGGATGACATAGGTGAGGTTGACGCCGTTACCCGCCTCGCGCGCCCGGTTGCGGGCCTGGAAGCTGTCGCCGGCCCAGCCGACCGCCATGCAGATGTCGCCGTTGGCGAGTGCGTTGATATATTCGGATGAGTGAAACTTGCGCACATAGGGTTTCACCTGGGCGACGAGATCGACGGCGCGCTTGATCTCGTTCTGGTTCTTGCTGTCGGGATTGAGGCCGAGATAGCGCAGCGCGATGGTGAGAATATCTTCGGGACTGTCGAGCATGTAGACGCCGCAATCAGCGAGCTTCTTCATATTTTCGGGCTTGAACACGATATCCCAGCTATCGATCGGCTTGTCGCCAAGGCGGGCTTTAATCTTGTCGATGTTGTAGGCGATGCCGGTGGTGAACCACATGTAATTCACCGAATATTGATTGCCGGGATCGTAGGCGTTCAGCCTTGTCGCGATCTCGGGCCAGATCTCCGACAGATTGGGAATCTTGGAACGGTCGATCTTCTGATAGATGCCGATCTTGATCTGGCGCTGCAGGAAGGTGCCCGACGGCACGACGACATCATAGCCGCTCTTGCCGGCGAGCAGGCGCGTCTCCAGGGTCTCGTTGGAATCATACGTATCGTAGACGACCTTGATGCCGGTTTGCTTGGTGAATTCATCGAGCAGTTTCTGATCGATATAGTCCGACCAGTTGAACACATGCACGATCTTGGTCTGGGCGGCTGCGGGCATAATGTGGAAGACCGCGGCAAGCAGGCAGAAGACAACACGCTTCATCGATCAGGCTCCGGAAACGCCGAAGGCGGCGGCGGCTTTGTGCAGGCGCTCCAGCGCCTTGTCCTGGGTCTCGTCATTCTTGGCGAAACAGAATCGCACGGCATGGCGATGGACGTCTTGCGCATAGAAGGCCGAGATCGGAATGGTGGCGACGCCGAATTCGCGCACCAGCTTCTGCGAGAATTCGACATCGTCGGAAATCTCCAGCCCGCTGATGTCGATGGCGACAAAATAAGTGCCCTGGCTGGGAATGACCTTGAAGCCGATATCCGTCAGCCCCTTGCTGAGCCTGTCGCGGCTGCGTTGAAACATAGCCCGCATATCGGTGAAATAGGCGTCGTCCTTCATCAGCCCATGCGCCACCGCGACCTGCAGATTGGGCGGCGTCGTAAAGGTGATGAACTGGTGCGCCTTGGCGAGACCTTTCATGAGGGGTGCGCTGGCGGCGACAAGGCCGACCTTCCAGCCGGTGAGCGAGAAGATCTTGCCGGCCGAGCCGATCTTCACTGTGCGCTCGCGCATGCCCGGCAAGTTGATCATCGAGATATGCTTACGGCCGTCGAACAGCAGATGCTCCCAGACCTCGTCGCAAATGGCGATGACGTCGTATTTCACGCAGAATTCGGCGAGCAGTTCGAGCTGCGCCTGGTCGTAGACGACGCCGCAGGGATTGTGCGGATTGTTGAACAGCACGGCGCGCGTGCGCGGGGTGAAGGCGCGCTCAAGCGCCTCGCGCGTCATCGTCCATGACGGCGGATTGAGATTGACGAATTTCGGCACGCCGCCGGCGCGGCGCACCAGCGGTAGATAGGCGTCGTACATGGGCTGGAACAGCACCACCTCATCGCCGGGATTGAGAACGGCCATCAGCGCGCCGGCCAGAGCCTCGGTGGCGCCGGAGGTGACCATGACTTCAGTGGCGGGATCGAGATCGGTGTCCTGGAAGCGTTTGTAATGGGCGGCGATGGCCTGGCGCAGCTCGGGCAGGCCCATCATCGGCGGATATTGATTGTAGCCGTTTAGCACGGCGTCGGCCGCCTTCTGGCGCACATCCAGCGGGCCGGGATCGTCGGGAAAGCCCTGGCCGAGATTGACCGCATTCAGCTCGCGTGCGAGGCCGGACATGACATCGAAAATCGTCGTCGGCAGATCGGCTAGTATGGGGTTCATGTTGGTCTCGTGAGGGGCGAAGGGTAAGATTCTAGCATAGGGGCGAAGCCCGGTTGATGGACAGTAAGAGAAAAATTCTGGCGCTCGGCGGGGCGCGATCGGGCAAAAGCCAATTCGCGCGGCGCACCGCCGAAGCCTCGGGCCTCGGCCTGGTGCTGATCGCCACCGCGACGGCGCTGGACGCCGAAATGACGGCGCGGATCGCCCGCCACCGGCAGGAACGCGGTGCGGACTGGCTGACTTTGGAGGAGCCGCTCGACCTCGCCGGCGCGATCACGTTGGCGGCCGCGCCCGACCGCGTCGTCGTGGTCGATTGCCTGACCCTCTGGCTGACCAATGTCATGCTGGGCGGGGGCAATGTCGAAGCAGAGATTGCGGCGTTGCTCCTGGCCACGCGCCTGAGCACCGGACCGGTCATTCTGGTCAGCAACGAGGTCGGCCAGGGCATCGTGCCGGAGACGCCGCTTGGCCGCGCCTTCCGCGACGCCCAGGGTGAGCTCAACCAGGCCATGGCGGCCGTCTGCCCGGACGTGGTGCTGATGGTCGCCGGCCTGCCGCTGCGGCTGAAACCGACTGCGACACCGGATTTGTTCTGATTTCCAAACGCTTCAACGTCATGCCCGCACTTGTTGCGCACCCACGCCGTCGTGCGCTACAGGCGCTTCAGAAAAGACACTCTCCCCATTCTGGAATAGCAACGCAGCGTCACCGCGTGGGTGCCCGCGACAAGCGCGGGCATGACGGCGAGGCAGTGGCGAGGCGGCCTCTCACTTCACCTTGGCGGCGATTTCGTCGGCGAGGCGGTCGATGAGGGCGGGGATGGCCGGGCCTGGGCAAATGGTGAGGGTATCGGGCACGACCAGGCGGCGGGCATCGGGATAGAGATGGCGCAGGGCCGGATGTTCGAGCAGGGCCTCACCCTGGTCTTCCGGCCGGTCGTTGATCCTGGCGACGATCAGATAGTCCGGCCTTGCGGTGACGATGCGCTCGACATCGGCGAAGCCGCTTTCGGCGAGCCCGACATCGGCCGCGGCATTGCGCAGGCCGGCGCGGACGGCGATGTCGGCCGCCAGGCCCGCATGCAGCACGAAGCCGCGCCGGTGCAGGATCAGAAAGCTCGGGCGGTTCTGCCTTTGCGCGCGCAAGTCCTCGATGCGCCGCATGGCGCGGTCGATGTCGGCAATCAATGCGCTCCCCCGCGCAGGCGCGCCGAAGCGCGTCGCGAGCGCTTCGATCTCGCTCTTGGTTTCGCCCAATCCGACCCAGGAATCGACGATGGCGACGGCGCGGCCCTTGTCGGCGAGAAACGTCTTGGTCAGCCGATTGTCATAGCGGCCGACCAGAACCAGATCGGCCGACAGGCGGATCAGTTCCTCGGCGGCGCCCGAATTGGTCGGCAACCCTTGAGCGCGTGCGGCGAGAAAGGAGATCTTGGCATCGTCGGCAAACGGGCTCAGCGACCTGATCTGATCGCGATCTGCCAGGGCGAGCACGAGCTGGTCGGCGCAGAGATTGGCCGAGACCAGCGAAGGCTTGCTGTTCGTGGGCAATGGCTGCGCGAGACAAGGCACAGCTAATGTTGCCACCATGACAGCGATGTAAAGACGAAGCGCGTGCATGTAATCAAAATGTCCCATGTGCTTGCAGAATTTCAGCAAAGGCTCTGCCCACCTTGCTTTCCCACTTTAACCTGGATTAAGCTTTTTTCGTTGGTGCCCCATCCACAGGGGTGAAACGGGAAAGCGGTGAGGGAAACCGATGCCGCTGCTGCCCCCGCAACTGTAAGCGAAGAGTTCATCTCGCAACAAGTCACTGAAGGCTTCGGCCTTCGGGAAGACGCGAGATGCACGACGACCCGCGAGCCAGGAGACCGGCCAACATTGTGTCAATCGCTCAAGCCGTCGGTGGGATGGCAGGAGGTACAGTGTTATGTCCTATCTTCGCATAAACGCCGCCATTCTGGCCGGCGCGCTCTCAGCTGCGGCCGCAACGACTCTTCCCTCATCAGCACAAGCACAAGACGCTCCGCCAAGCGGCACACAAAGCGGCAATTTCGTGCAGCTGCCGACGCTCGTCGTCACCGCCACGCGCAGCCCAACGCCGATCGATCGGACCGGCAGCGCCGTCTCCGTCATCGAGGCGCCGGAGATCGAGGCCTATGGCTCGAAGAGCCTGGCTGACGTGCTGCGCGGTACGCCCGGACTTTACATTACCGAGAACGGCGGCCCCGGCTCGCTGACGAACGTTACCCTGCGTGGGGCTTCGCCGGCGCAGACGCTGGTGCTGATCGACGGCATCCGAGTCGGCGACGCGTCGGGCATCGGCAGCGTGTTCGATTTCGGCGCCTATTCGGCCACCGATATCGAACGCATCGAAATCGTGCGCGGCCCGCAATCGGCGCTCTATGGTTCGGACGCCATGGGTGGCGTCGTCAACATCATCACGCGCAAGGGCAAGCGCGACCCGAAGCGCTCGGTCATCGTCGAGGCCGGCAGCTATGGCACGATTTCAACGCGCGCCAGCATTTCCGGCGCCACCGATACGATGTCCTATGCCTTCTCGCTCAACGGCCTGCATTCGGACGGTTTCTCGCGCTACGGCTATCGCATCGGCCGCATCACCAGCACGCTGACCGCGCCGCTTGAAAACGACAAGACCGACAAGCTCGGCGGCACGGCGCGGGTGACGTTCAAGCCATCGGACGAAGTCGAAGTCGATCTCGGCTTCTCGCGCTATTCGGATGTGTTTCGCTTCGACAATCCAGGCGCATTCATGCCTGCTGCGCGCGACTCGCTCACCGAAAAAGGCCGGCAGACGGTGACGACGGCGTTTGCACGGGCGACCGCCGACGCGTTCGGCGGCCTGCTGAAGAATCAGCTCACCGTCTTTACGAGCCTGACCGACCGCTTCAACCGCCTCGACCAGTCCTGCTTCGATGCCTTCTTCAACAGCTACGATTGCAACACGATCTTCTCCTCACGCCGCATCGGCGTCGAATATCAGGGCACGGCGAAGCTCG
>JAQGJO010000061.1 GCA_028290595.1 Hyphomicrobiales bacterium
CCCAGGCCAGGCCGGACAAGCGATCGCGGACCTTATCGCTCATGACAGCACCTCAGTGTGCGTTATGCCGGCATTGGCGTCGTCCATGATCGCCCGCAGCCGTCCCGTATAGGCGGTGAAAGCCGAGTTGTCGCGCAAGGCGACGCCACGCGGGCGCGGCAGGTCAATCTTCACGTCGGCGATGATGCGGCCGGGATTGCGGCCCATCACAATGACCCGATCGGACAGGAACACGGCTTCGGCAATGCCATGGGTGATGAAGATGATGGTCTTGCGATCGGCGAACCAGCGATTCTGCAATTCGAGATTAAGCTCGTCGCGGGTCAGCGCGTCGAGCGCGCCGAACGGCTCATCCATCAGCAGGAACTGCGGATCGTGCACCATGGCGCGGCAAATCGCGACGCGCTGGCGCTGGCCCCCCGAAAGCTCCCACGGATAGCGGTTCTCGTAGCCGGCAAGGCCGTAGGTCGCCAGCAGGCTGCGGGCGCGCACCTCATAGTCGCGCCGCTTGAGGCCCAGAAATTCTATCGTCACCAGTACATTGTCGAGCGTGGTGCGCCAGTCGAACAAGATGTCGCGCTGGAAGACGACGCCGAGATCCTTGGGCGGCTCGACGACGCGTGTCTTGCTGACAAAGATCTCGCCGCCGCTCAAAGGCTCCAGGCCGGCGATGCATTTCAGCAACGTGCTTTTGCCGCAACCGCTGGGGCCGAGAATGCTGACGAACTCACCGGTAGCCACATCCATCGAGACATTTTCAAGCGCGACGACCGAGCCGCGCTGGGAGCGATAGACCTTTTCGACATTTCGGACCGAAATGTGGACGTCCGATGCTTTTTCCGATGCCTTGCGATCCTGTACCGCAGACGACAAGACGTCTGCCATCACGAGGCAGCCTCGGTCTTGCGCGGCATGATGCGAGCCGTGTTGTAGGACTTGAGTTCGCCATAGATGAACGGCTTGTCGCGCGGAAACGAGGTCGGCAGATCTTCGGGCGCGACGTTGGCGGGATCCGGATTCTTGATCAGCGGCTGGATCAGCGCATCATAGCTCGGATACATGAAGAACGGGATCGAATAGCGTTCGTTGCCGGAACGGTTGATGACGCGATGAACGGCGGAGCTGTAGACGCCATCGGTCCAGACTTTCAGCACCTCGCCGACATTGACGACGAGCGAGCCTTCAATCGGCGGCACAGAAACAAACTCACCGTCGCGGTTGCGCACTTCCAGGCCGCCGTTCGAATCCTGCGCCAGGATTGTAAAGGCGTTGGTGTCGGTATGGGCACGCGCGCCCAGATGAATGCCGGGCTCGTCGGGCCGCTGCGTCGGATAGTGCAACAGCCGCAGCGAATTCATATCTTTCTTGAAACTGGCTTTCAGCGTACCGGGTTCGAAATCAAGGCTGAGTTCAAAGAGCTCGAGCATCTGGTAACCCAGCGCATCGATCTTGTCGTAATAGGCCATCATGCGCGGCTTCAGGTCCGGCATGGCCGGGGGCCACGGGATGACGCCATGCAGCGGCTTGCCTTCGAGGATCCCCGGATCATCGGGCGGCAGCGGGCGGCGGATCTGAAACGCCTCCTGCAGGTTCTCGTTGATGTTTTTGTCGTTACCCTTGGTCATGCCGTTTAGGTAGCCCTGGGCATGGGTGTTGAGCTTCAGCGACACTTCCATTTTCTTGTCCATGGGAAGTTCATGGAAATCCTGCGCCGTGCGGAAGATCGCGGCGATATCGTCATCGGAGATGCGATGGTTGATGATATAAAAAAAGCCGACGCGGCCTGCCGCTTCGGCGATGGCATTGGCGACTTTGCGCCGGCCTTCTGGCCCGGTCCATGCCGGCGCAAGATCGACGACCGGGACTTCCGAGAAGGACAGTTTGCGAGCTGTAGGCAGCATGTGCGCGATCCCTAAACTATATGCGGCCCGAAGGGCCCTTTCGGCGTCGGCGCCGTCAGCGCCCCGCGACGCAGGGTCGAGCGGGACACTGACGGCATGTCTCCATCGACCGGCCATGAGCAAACCGGCGACGGGACACCACGCCTGTAAAGATACTGTGATATTTCAGAAGAGCTATGCAAGCGCTTTTTCAGCGGCTGGCAAGATTTCCGCGAAAAGAGTCGAAGAACCTGCATTCATGTGATGCGAGCGTGCACCGGCGCTGTGGATTGCAGCACTTTGCCCAATGAGTGTGCGCTGCAATAGTCGGCGCAGTCAGCGCGGATCACCCACGGCGACGCGGCGCACCAGGCGATAGAGAAACTCTTTTGCCTCGAACAATTGTTTGACGCCGACCTGCTCGTTCAGGCCATGCACGCCGCTTTTGCCTTCCTCGGAGTAGACGCCGGAGACGCCATAGGCCGGGATGCCGTATTTGCGCAGCCAGCGGCTGTCGGTATAGCCGCCCGACTGGGTGGGGATGACCGGGATGCCCGGCCACATATCGGCGCTGATCTCTTCCACCGCCTTGATGACTTCCGGCGACATCGGCGAGGCCGGACTGTCGACGATGGTGCCAAGCGGGATCACCGCGATCTTGTCGTCCTTCACGGCCGCCTTGAGCTGGCGCGCGACATCGTCGGGATTTTCGTCAGGCAGCAGGCGGCAATTGATGGTGGCGCGCGCCGTCTGCGCCATGGCGTTTTCCGCATGCCCTGCTTCAAGCATGGTGGCGACGCAGGTGGTACGAATCTGCGCGTTGTAATTGACGCGCTTCGACAATGGCGCCAGCACTTCCGGCCGGTTGTCCCCCGCCATCAAAGCTGCCAGTGCGGTTCTGACTTCGGGAGGATCGAACTTCGCGACGATCTGCAGATAGGCGCTTGTTACCGGATTGAGCCTGGCGGGAAATTCATAATCGGCGATGCGCACGAGGCCTTCGGCGAGCTTGGTGATGGCATTGTCGCGGCGCGGTGACGCGCTGTGGCCACCGGGGTCTTTCACTTCCAGCGTGAAGCTGCGGTAGACCTTTTCGGCGAGCTGGATGTTGGAACTGATCGGCTTGCCGTCGCGCAACGTGCCGCCGCCGCCCTCATTGAGCGCAAATTCCGCTTCGATCAGGGGGCGATGATTTTCCAGCAGCCAGCGCGCGCCATCGTGCGGGGAATTCGCCAGTTCCTCGTCGGTCGTCAGCGCCAGAATGATGTCGCGATCGGGCATCACGGCTTCATTGCGCAGGCGAATGAGATTGGCGAGAAAGATCGTCGCCATCGCCTTGTCGTCGATCGAGCCGCGGGCGCGGAAATAGCCGTCTTTCTCCTGCAGAACGAAGGGATCGAAGTCCCAGTCTTCGCGCTTGGCCTCGACGACGTCCATATGCGCCATCAGCAGCACCGGTTTCTTGCTGCCGTTGCCGCGCAGACGCGCCACCATATTGCCCTTGCGCGGTCCCGACGACAGCACCTGAACGTCGGCCGCGGGAAAGCCCGCATCGAGCAGCCGCTTCGCCATGGCGTTCGCTGCGACCAGCGTGTCGCCGACCGATTCCGTCGTGTTGATCTCGACGAGTTCCTTGTAGATGGCGCGAAACAGCACGTCGTTGGCTGGCGGCTTTGTCGGCTCCGTCGTCTGCGCGCAGACCGCATAGGTGCCGAGAAGACCGATGCCGGCGATGGCGCCCAGCAGGGAGCGGGTTGATGACTTCACGCGTCTCATCTTAGAGCCGCCTCCTCTTTGTCCTGTCGCAGTCAGCATCCATGCTTGTTGCGCCCGGCGCAAGAGCCACGTAGCTTTCATCCGGACAGCTCAAACGCCCGAGGGGATTTAAAAATGCACGCTGCTGCCAGGATTTCGATTGGCGCTTTAGCCGGGTTTATGCTGTGCGGCAGCGCGTTCGCGCAAAGCCCGACACCCGAGGAACGGTTGAAGCAGGCAGGCATTACCTTGCGGACGCCGGGCCCGCCGCCTGCAAATCGCGCAAATGCCGTTCGCACAGGCAATCTTCTGTTCGTTTCCGGGCATACGTCGCAATTTGCGACCAAGGGCAAGGTCGGCGCGCAACTCACCGTCGAACAGGGACAGCAGGCGGCCCGGCAATCGGGCATCAACCTGCTCGCCACTGTGCGCGCTTCGCTGGGCAGCCTCGACAAGGTGAAACGGGTTGTGAAAGTGCTCGGCATGGTCAATGCGCCGGAAGGCTTCACCGATCCGCCGAAAGTGATCGACGGCTTTTCGGACTTGATGGTCGAGATTTTCGGCGACGCCGGCAAAAGCGCTCGCTCCGCCGTCGGCGTTCAGTCCCTGCCCGGCAATGATCCGGTCGAGGTCGAGGCGATCCTCGAAGTCGAATAGAAGGCCTTATCCCATGTCGTGCTGGGAGACCGCAGGCTTGCGAGCCCTCTGCCGGCGGTGGGCATCGATCATGCCGATCGTGCGTTGCGCCGATAACACCGCGCCTTCCTGCCAGGCGCCGACCTGGCTCAGATGTTCGCCGGCGAAGTAGAACGGCCCGTCCGGCTCATTGAGGCGAACGTAGGACGGGTCGTTGTAATTTGGATAGCGGGCAGAGATGCCCAGACTGTAGGGAACCTTTGACCAGGCGATGCCCATCGGCTTTTGCAGATCGGCGCCGTGGCCTGGATGCAGCGCCTCGATCATCTTGCGCGATTCTTCGAATTGCTCCGCCAGCGATTTCGCCATGAACGCCTCATCGGCGCCGCGCGTCGTATAAGCGCCGAGAAGGATGCCGCTGTCGGAAAAGAAACGATCGCTCGGATACCAGACCAGGTTAGTCGGGCCCGTGACCCAGGAAATGCCGCCGTAGATATGGTCCTTGCTTTCCCAGAAGCGTTTCGTTTCCCAGGCAATCTTGATGGCGTTGCCGTATTCCACACCGGCAATGGCGCTGCGATAGTCGGGAGAGAAATCATTCGCGATTGGAGCAAGCACTTTTAGCGGGATCGTGATCAGGCAATAATCGGCTTCGATCTGTTTTGATCTGCCGCTTTGCGAGTCGCGATAGCTGA
>JAQGJO010000098.1 GCA_028290595.1 Hyphomicrobiales bacterium
GATTGCGGTATTGCGGCTCCGACTTGGCGGCAAGATACCAGGTCAGCTCGCGCGCGCCCTTTTCGGCTTCTTCTTCGGTGTCTGCCGTATAGACGAGCGGCATGTAGGCTGTGCCGCCGCCGCCGGGAAGGCCGGTGTCGCGGAAGGCGCTGCGATAGCCATCGAACATCCACTTCACCTTCGCATGCGGCTGCAGGAAGGTTGCGAAGACATAGCCGCGTCCAGCCGCCTTCTTGATGTTGTCGAGATCGCTCGAGCCGGTGATCCAGACGCCAGGATGCGGCGTCTGATAGGGCCGCGGCCAGAGATTGATGGCGCGCCGGTGCGTGAATCTGCCTTCAAAGTTGAACGGACCGTCCGTCGTTGTCCATGCCTTCACGCAAAGATCGATGCCTTCCCACAGGCGTTCGACCGTCTGCGTCGGGTTGGTGTTGGCGGCGAAGATTTCATAAGGAACGCCGCGAACGAAGCCGACGTCGAGACGCCCGCGCGAAATGCAGTCGATCATCGCCATTTCCTCGGCGATGCGGATCGGATCGCCGCGGTTGGCGATCGGATTGCCGAGAATGCAGATCCGGCCCTTGCTGGTCTGGCGTGCGAGAATAGCGGCGGTCAGCGGTGCTGCGACGTCGATGCAGGTCGCCGTCTGATGATGCTCGTTGCAGAGCAGGTCCAGGCCGAGCTCGTCAGCGATCATATATTCATCGAGATAGCGATTGTAGAGATCGGCGCCGATCATCGGGTCGAAGTGCTGGTTCGACAGCGACACACGCATCGTCGACAGGCTCTCCATCGGCGGCAGGTTCGGATAGGGCATTTCGGTGAAGTGCCAGGCGTGCATGGTGAAAGCCTCGTGCGCTTAATTGATGAAGGGGTTGAGTGTGGCCAGAAAGCTGTCCGGCGCTTCGAGATGCGGGTAGTGCGCGGCCCCCGATATGGTCGCGAATTTCGCGCCGGGAATGAGGTTCGCGTAGGCTTCCCCATAGGCCGTATCGACGATGCCATCCTTCTCGCCCCAGATCAGCAGCGTCGGTACATCGATCCGGTGCAGCCGCTGCCGCAGCTTCGGATTGTGCATATAGGGATCCCAACCGAAGCGGGCGAAGCTTTCGATGTTGCGGGCCACAACGGTGAGCTGGTCGTCATTCATCTGCGAGAAATCGCGTTTGCCCTTTTCAACGTCCGCCCATTTCGCGGCAGCAACCGCGGTGGGATGCGATGTCCAGATATCCATGATGTCGCGATCAAACGGGCCGCGGACCTTGATGCCATAAGCGTCGACAAGCACGAGGCGCGAAATCCGCGACGTATTCTTGACCGCCATTTCGGCCGCCACCCAGCCGCCAAACGAGCAGCCGAGGACTGTGACGTCGGTCAGATCAAGCTCATCGAGCAGGTCGAGCAGGATGTAGGAGATATCGTCCGCGTTGGCGATCCAGTCCGGGCGCTCCGAAACGCCGAAGCCGGGCAGGGAGGGAGTGATGACCTCAAACTGTTTCGCAAGCGCATCGAGAAACGGGGCCTCGCGTTCCAACTGCTCCTCTCCTGCAAGGAGAAGAAGAGGCTTGCCGGCACCCCGTCGTTCAACCTCCAGCGAGAGGTTGTTTATCGATACAGTGCTGCTTTGGGCAGTCGATGGCATCTCAAGGTCCTTTTGGGGCGGCATATCCCGCGTGCGTGATCGTGCAGGCAACGTGGCGTGTGGCGCTGGTATGGGTCAATGCGCTAGCGGACCCGTCTTGCACGTGCGCGCAATAGTTATACTTTGGGCGCGACATTATGGTCTGGCCGGCTCGTCTGACTGAAGCAGCGGACCTGATTCGCGCGAACCGTGGGGAGGTCAGGCTGCCGAACCTCAGACCGTCTGAAGCAGCAGATAAAGCATATATTTGTTGGACAATACGCAACGATTTACCGCAAAATCCGCCTTCAGTTTCCTAATTCACCAGGAGTTCGACGTGTCCTCATCTTCGTCCGATCGCGCAGCCTTCGTCTGGGATGATCCCTTTCTGTTCGAGGATCAGCTCAGCGAAGAGGAGCGGATGATCCGCGACACCGCCCGCGCCTATGCGCAGGACAAGCTGCTGCCGCGTGTGGTCGAAGCCTATGCCAAGGAAACCGTCGACCATGACCTGATCCCCGAGATGGGCGCGCTTGGCCTGCTTGGCGTCACCATCCCCGAAGAATACGGCGCTGCCGGCGCCAACTATGTGTCCTACGGCCTGGTGGCGCGCGAACTCGAGCGGGTCGATTCAGGCTATCGCTCGACGCTCAGCGTGCAGTCGTCGCTGGTCATGCATCCGATCTGGGCCTATGGCGACACGCAGCAGAAGCAGAAATATCTGCCCAAGCTCGCCAGCGGCAAGCTCGTCGGCTGTTTCGGCCTGACCGAGCCGGATGCCGGGTCCGATCCCGGCAGCATGAAGACGCGGGCTGAAAAAGTCTCCGACGGCTATCGCCTGACGGGCTCAAAAATCTGGATTTCCAACGCGCCGATCGCCGACGTCTTCATCATCTGGGCCAAGTCCGACGCACACAAAGGCCAGATCAAGGGCTTCATTCTCGAAAAGGGCATGAAGGGCCTGTCGGCGCCGAAGATCGAGGGCAAGCTGTCGCTGCGCACGTCGGTGACCGGCGAAGTGGTGCTCGACGGCGTGGTCGTGCCGGAAGACAGCCTGCTGCCGAATGTCGCCGGCCTGAAAGGTCCGTTCGGCTGTCTCAATCGCGCCCGCTACGGCATTGCCTGGGGCGCCATGGGCGCTGCGGAAGATTGCTGGCATCGCGCCCGCCAATACACGCTTGACCGCAAGCAGTTCGGCCGGCCGCTCGCTGCAACGCAGCTCGTACAGAAGAAACTTGCCGATATGCAGACGGAAATTGCACTCGGCCTGCAGGCGGCATTGCGCGTCGGCCGGCTGATGGATGAGGGCAGGGCGGCGCCGGAAGCCATCTCCATCATCAAGCGCAACAACGCCGGCAAGGCGCTCGACATTGCGCGGCTTGCGCGCGACATGCATGGCGGCAACGGCATTCATGGCGAATATCACGTCATGCGGCATTCGCAGAACCTCGAAACCGTCAACACCTACGAAGGCGCACACGACGTGCATGCGCTGATTCTCGGTCGCGCGCAGACGGGCTTGCAGGCGTTTTTCTAAAAGTGTTTTGTAACCAACCAGGAGCCCTCATCCTGAGGAACGCCCGCAGGGCGTGTCTCGAAGGACGGGGGCGTCACACCGCAGCGTTCGACATACTTCCAGGTCTCCGTCGTATGCTGTCGCGCAGATCTCGCCTGTCGCCCCCGTCCTTCGAGACGGCGCTACGCGCCTCCTCAGGATGAGGGCTTCTGGGGGGCTTTCCTTGACCCATTGGAACGCAGATTGATGGACGGTCATTCTTTTGTCTCGCAGCCGATCTTCGGCCTTAGCCCGCTGTGGCTGTCGGCGGCGCTGCTTGGCGCCGTCTATGCCGCGCTGATCTGGGACAAGATCAATCGCGCCATCGTCGCGCTGCTCGGCTTGAGCGTCGTCATCCTCACCGGCCTGCTGTCGCAGGACGAGGCGGTCAAAGGCATCGACACCAACACGATCGGCCTGCTCACGGGCATGATGATCCTGGTGTCGATCTCGCGTCGCTCCGGCATGTTCGAATATGTCGCCGTCGTCGCAGCCCAGCTTGCCAAGGCGCATCCGGCCGGCATTCTCCTGCTCCTGTCATTGGCGACGGCGTTGCTCTCGGCTTTGCTCGACAATGTGACGACGGTGCTTTTGATCGTACCGGTGACCTTGCACATCACGCGCGAGTTGGAAATCCCGCCCTATCCGTTCCTGTTCGCTGAGATCCTTGCCTCCAACATCGGCGGCACGGCGACCCTGATCGGCGATCCGCCGAACATTCTCATAGGCTCGCTCGTCGGCCTGTCGTTCAATTCCTTCATCATCCATCTGGCGCCCGTCATCGTCGTCATCATGCTGGTACAGGCGGCGATCACGCATCTGGTCTGGGGCCGCGCCATGAAAGCGGACGCAACCCATCGTGCCAAAGTCATGGCCATGCAGCCGGCTGAAACGATCAAGGATATGACCTTGCTCAAACAGGCGCTGTGCGTGCTCGCTGTTGTCATCATTACGTTCATGTTCGCACGCCCGCTGCATCTCGAACCGGCGACGATCGCCATCGCCGGCGCGGCGGTGCTGATGTTCCTGGACAACTGGAAGCATCATACCGACACGCAGGCCGTGAATATCCATCGTACGTTTTCCGAGGTCGAATGGGTCACGATCTTCTTCTTCGCCGGCCTTTTCGTCATCGTCCATTCGGTCGAAGTCGGCGGGCTGCTCAATCTGCTGGCGCAGAAACTGGTCGCAGCGACCGGCGGCGACATGGCGCGCACGGGTTTTGCCGTGCTGTGGGCGTCGGCCTTTCTATCTGCCATCGTCGACAACATTCCCTTTGTCGCGACGATGATCCCGTTGATCAAGAGCATGGCGCCGGCCTTCGGCGGGCCGGATAAGATCGAGCCGCTGTGGTGGTGCCTGTCGCTTGGCGCCTGTCTCGGCGGCAACGGCACGTTGATCGGCGCCTCGGCCAATCTGACGGTCGCGGGCATTGCCGAGCGCAACGGCATCGGCTTCAGCTTCTGGACCTATACGAAGTTCGCTTTCCCGATGATGCTGGTCAGCGTCGCCATCGCGCATCTCTATGTGTGGTGGCGGTATTTCTAGATGCGCCTCGGTGTCATTCCCGCCAAGCGAAGCGCAGAGCGGGAATCCAGAGGCAACGTGACGGCGCAACGTCGCGGCTCTTGACTCCTGGGTTCCCGCTCGCGCCTGCGGCGCGTCGGGAATGACAACCGTTCGTGCCCTTGAAAATAAAAAAGGCTCCAAGCATCTCTGCTTCGAGCCTTTAAATCTTGCAGCCTAGAAAACCTATTCGGCAGCGATGCGCGAGAACGGCGCGGCGTCGCGCACCTTGGCGTCGACATGGCTTTCGAACGCAACGAAATTCTTGCGGAACATGTCGACGAGATGTTTCGCGGTCGCAGCGAATTCGGCTTTGCTGGCCCAGGTCTTCACCGGCTCGAGGATATGCGGCTCGACGCCCGGCACCGAGGTCGGCACGGCGAGGCCGAAATAGGGATCGGTGCGGAAGGTCGCGCGGTTGAGCGAACCATCGAGCGCTGCGGTCAGCAGGCGGCGCGTGACCTTGATCGGCATGCGGCGGCCGACGCCTTCCTTGCCGCCGGTCCAGCCGGTGTTGACGAGCCAGCAGTCGACCGAATGCTTGGCGATCAGCTCGCGCAGCAAATTGCCGTAGATGGAGGGATGCAGCGGCAGGAACGGATGGCCGAAGCAGGTCGAGAACGTCGCTTCTGGCCCGGTCACGCCCTTCTCGGTGCCGGCGACCTTTGCCGTATAGCCCGACAGGAAGTGATACATGGCCTGCGCCGGGTCGAGCTTGGCGATCGGCGGCAGCACGCCGAAGGCGTCGCAGGTCAGCATGATGATGTTCTTGGGCTGGCCGGCGCGGCCGGTGCGCGACGCGTTGGAGATGAATTCCAGCGGATAGGCGACGCGGGTGTTCTCGGTCTTTTCTTCGCTGTCGAAATCGGGTTCGCGGGTTACCGGATCGAACACGACATTCTCCAGCACGGTGCCGAAGCGTTCCGTCGTTGCGTAGATTTCGGGCTCGGCCTCGCGCGACAGGCGGATCGCCTTGGCGTAGCAGCCGCCTTCGAAATTGAACACGCCTTCCTTGCCCCAGCCGTGCTCGTCGTCGCCGATGAGAATGCGGTTGGGGTCCTGCGACAGCGTCGTCTTGCCGGTGCCCGAAAGGCCGAAGAAGACCGCCACGTCGCCATCATCGCCGACATTGGCGGAGGCATGCATCGGCATGACGTTCTGGTCGGGCAAGGTCCAGTTGAGCCAGGTGAAGACCGACTTCTTCATTTCACCGGCATAGTTGGTGCCGCCGATAAGGACGATCTTGCGGGTGAAATCCAGCGCGATGACTGTCTCGCTCTTGCAGCCGTGGCGCTTCGGGTCGGCCTTGAACGACGGCAGGTCGATGATCGTCAGGTCGGCGATATAGTTTGCGAGTTCGGTCTTGTCCGGGCGGATCAGCAGATTGCGGATGAACAGCGAGTGCCAGGCGAATTCGGTGATGACGCGCGCTTTGACGCGGAAGGCGGGGTCGGCGCCGCCGTAGAGGTCTTGAACGAAGAGGTCTTTGCCTTCGGCGTGTTTGCGGAAGTCTTGCAGCAGCACGTCGAACTGTTCGGGCGTCAGCGCATTGTTATTGCCCCACCATACTTTTTTCTCGGTGAGCGCATCGCGTACGGTGTGTTTGTCTTTCGGCGAGCGGCCGGTGTGGATGCCTGTCTCGGCATTGATGGGGCCGCCCGGCATGACGACTGCTTCGCCGCGTCGGATGGACTCTTCATACAGCATCGGCGCGTGCAGATTGTAGAAGACCGTGCCGAGATCCTTGAGGCCGAATTTATCGACGCCATAGGATGCGTTGAAGGTGCCCACCTGTTTCATTGCTGACTCCGAAGTCATTCGATTGTTGCTGCGCTGGAGGCGAGATTGCCTCATACAGGCCGCCTGCTGAACGTTGAGGGCACCTTTAGTATCCTCAGACCGTCCGGGCAAGGTCGTGACTATGCCATATGACAAGGCAATTAACGATTTTCCTGCACGAAACCCATTGTGCAGCGCATCATTCTTTAGCGCGTGCAGCAGAGGCCAGTTGCACGAGGCTGTCGCGAAGCGCCGCCGCATCGCTCACAACCCGAGGAAATGGCAGCCGCGCAGTCATATCTCCTGCCGCCATATCGATGCCGTCTGGGTCGATGCCAGTGACGCGCCAGCGCCCGTCGGGCTCGCCGCAGAGCTTTGTGGCATAGAGCCGCACCGCTGCCGCGTGATCGGCGTTCATATGCTCGATGGCGGATGTTTCAGCCTCCAGCAGCGCCTCGGCGCCAGCGAGCGGCGTGAGCACCGCCTCGCCAGGGAAGTCGGCGGCGCGGGCGAAGCCGCCGTTGAGGTGCACGCTCGTAATTTCGAGCCGGTAGAAAGCAAAATCGCCGAAGTCGGCATAGAGCGCCGATTTGGGATGGCGCGCCAGAAAGCGCAGCTTCAGGCGCGCCCGTTCGTCTACAGCGTCGATGCGTCGCACCCGGCCCGTCACGGTCAGGCGCGGATGGGCGAGGGGATCGCCCCTGCCGCCCTCGGCCAGCAGGATCGACGCGCGCGGATCGGCCGCGAGATTCCTCGTATGCACCGCGAGCCCGGACATCAGCAGCACCGGTGCGCCGTCGAAATCGGTGGCGACATTGATGAGGGTGGCGAACGGGGTGCCATCGCCGGTCAATGTCGCCAGCGCGCCGGCCCGCACGCTGCGCAGCAGGCGCTTGGATACAGCGATCGCATCATACCCCGGCGGGACGCCGGGGACCGCTGCTGCCTCGCTACCGCTCGCCTCTGTCGTCATAAGCTGTCCGTTCTCCGTTATCGGGCTCAGGGTTTCAGGCCGCCGCTGTTCTTCAAAATCGCCTCGACCGTCTTGCGCTGCTCTTCGATCAACTGGGCGAATTCGGCCGGCGTGCTGGTGCGCGCGAAGCTTCCCATTTTTTGCAGGCGCGGCGTCAGCTCCGGATCGGCGCCGATGACGCGGATTTCTGCCGCCATCCGTTCGCGCACGGCGTCGGGCATGTCCTTTGGTCCGAAGAAGCCGCAGAAACTGACGACCGTCAATTCCGGCATGCCGAGTTCTTTGGCGGTCGGGACATTGGGAACCTGTGGCGCGCGCGTCCCGTTCAATACCATCAGGATAGCAGCTTCATTGGACTCGAGCAGCGGCACGATGCTGGCGTAGGAGGTCGCATAGGCCTGGATACGGCCTTGCCCGAGATCCTGCAACGCCGAGCCGAGCACGGTGTAGGGCACATAGGCCATCTCCAACTGGTTGCTGCGCAGGAACGAACCGAAGAGCATGAACGGCAGCCCCTGGGTGGCGCTCCAGTTCAGTTTGCCGGCGTCCGCCTGCGCCTTCTTCTTCAGGGCCTCGATGCTGTCGATCCCGGTCGTTTTCGACACTGCGAAAATCTGCACGAAATCGGCCACCACGGCGATGGGTTTCAGATCGGTCGCCGGATCGTAAGGCAGTTTCGACTGGGCGGTGAACGGGCTGATGGTGATCGGCCCGCCGAATGAGCACAGCAGGGTGTGGTCGTCGTTGGCGTTGACGAAGGCTGAGACGCCCGTCACCCCGTCGGCGCCGGGGCGGTTCTCGACCACGACGGCCTGTCCCCATTTCTGCGCCAGCTTCTCCGAGAAAATCCGGCACGAGATATCGATGCCGGTTCCCGGCGGCTGCGGCGTGATGACCCGGACGGTCCGGGTCGGCCAGGCCGGACCAGCCGCTGGCGCTTGTGCTAAAGCTGGCGCGGCGATCGCACAGATTGAAAAACTGGTAAACGCGAGCACGCGGCGCAAATAAATCATGGCTTTTTGGTCCCCTCCCGGCGCGAAACTGGGCCGTTTCGACGCATTTCGGACGCAGATTAGCGTGCAGAACTGCCCGTGTCGCGGGCGTGAAGGCGGCGATTTACTCTTTTCGAAGGTAGTAAGGGTGATTTTTCAGCCGGATGCCTATATAACGAAGGCGATTGCGTAAAAGACTGGGGCGGGGCTCCGGTCCCAGTTTCGAATGCGTCGCTGGCAGTCGGGCCGTAAAGCGTCACAATTCCGCCTGCAATCGTGCCGAGTTTAGCCGCGCTCTCCTGTTCGGTGCGTTATGCCCGCGGATTTCATATGGAATCTGGCGCCGACGTCCCGCGAACTGAGGATTTTTGATGCCGACCATTGCTCTCGTAGACGACGACCGCAACATCCTGACCTCGGTCTCCATCGCCCTTGAAGGCGAGGGCTACCGCGTCCAGACCTACAACGACGGATCCAGCGCCCTCGATGGGCTGCGCACCAATCCGCCTGATCTTGCGATCTTCGATATCAAGATGCCCCGCATGGACGGTATGGAGTTGCTCCGCCGCCTGCGTCAGAAATCCGACCTGCCGGTCATCTTCCTGACCTCCAAGGACGAAGAGATCGACGAATTGTT